>JAGNEZ010000048.1 GCA_018003015.1 Phycisphaerae bacterium
CGAGGGTGCGGATCATGAATCGAAGCAGGTTGACGTCGCCGAACCACCGGGCGGCGAGTTGTGCTCTCGGGCGGGCGTCTTCGATCCACTGCCCATCCTCGCGGCCGGGGGTGTCCGCATAGGTGTCGATCATGGTCACTTCGGCGTGGCCGAGGCAGAGCTTGACGATCTGGTCGATCCGTTCGTCACCACAGGCGAAGGTACCGATCGGGGTGATCGGATACTGCGATCGAGTGATGCCGGTGTCGACGAGGACCACTCGGCCGTCAACGGGGAAGTGGATGTGCAGGGCGAACCAGCGGGCGGTTCGTTCGTCGGGCATTTCGATGTTCTGGCGACCGGTGCGGGTGATGTAGCGATCGGCGTAGCCTTTGCCGACGACGCCCTCGGGATTGAGCCAGCCGTCCTCGCGGAGGTGCATATCGCCGGTGTAGAGTGCCCGGGAGACCTCGCAGTAGCCGAAGTCGATGGTCGTTCCTGCCGGAGCGTCTGCCAGGGTCAGGAACGGATAGCCGTGTACCGGTCGACCGAAGTCGAAGGTGACGTAGCGGGACTCACCGGCTCGGCCTTCGATGACGACAGGTTGGTGGGCCAGGAGTCGTCCGACCTCGCGCGTTGCGGTGGCGTCGGGTTCACAAGTTGCCGTGCGAATCCCGGCCGCGATGGACAGTGGTTCGGTTGAGATGGGCTGTTGCGGTTTCAATCGGCCGGCGGCGAGAACGGACACTGGCCGGACCGCGAACTCGCGTTGGCCGGGCGTCTCGACGTTGGTCGGCGTTGCGGGCCAGGGGCCATCGTTGACCGCAACGGAGTGCGACCATCCGCTGTCGTCGAAGCCGGGTTTGTGGATCTCGTCGGGGAGCGTCTTGCGGCCGTCGATGATCTGCGGGTAGCGAATCCGCGGATCACCGATGACGCCGACGATCTGTTTGTCGTGCTCGGCGAACTCAGGGGCACGCAGGCATCGCCACGAGGGGTCGGTGTTGACCCAGGAGGAGCGGGCGTAGAGGCCGGCGTGCCTGTTGGCCGTCCGCTGGAAAGTGACGAGGTTTCCCCAGTTGTGGTGGAGGACGACGATCACGTTCTTGCCGGGATGCAGAAGGGGGGCGGCATTCAGGACTTCGGTGGTGATCAACGGCTCGTGATAGCGAGCGACCTTGCGGCGGAGGATCTGGCCGTTGATCCACACCCGGGCGTTGCTGTCCGCGGCGAGGTGGAACCGGGCGTCGGCGGGGACGGTTGCCAGATGGACCTCCTTGCGGAAGTAGGTCAGGCGGTTCTTGGGAGCGGTTTCGTTGCCGGGTGACCAGATCCATAGGGCGCTGGGTGGCGGCTGCGGGTCTGCCGGAGACTTCTCCGGCTGGCACAAGCCGAGGCATGCTGACACCAGCGTGCTGCACAGAATCGTCTGCCGCGCGCCGTGTCCGGTTCGCATTTTCCTGGTCATGGGTGTGGTTCCTCTCAAAAACGGGCGAACGAACTGCCGACGGGAGGCGGATTATAGCGTGCGAGCATGAGGGTGTAACGTGGCGGGCAGGTTGCGGTCTCAGTGAGGTGTTCTGCGGTTGACCGGATTCCAACCACACCATACCGATGGTCGCTTCCGAACCTCTTCGCTTCAGTTACGGCAATTCGGATTGAACGGGATGCCCTCGCCGGTCAGGCACTCACGGAACATCCACAGATCGCTGGCGTCGATATGATCGTCGTGGTCGAGATCGACGCCCTGGCACACTGAGCCGGGCAGGGTGATATCGCTCCCGGCCAGGCAGTTCTGCAAAATACCGAAGTCACTCTGATCGACGTCACCGTCGAGGTCGAAGTCGCCGTACTGAAACTCGCAGACGTCGGCCACCCCGTTGTGGTTGGCGTCCGGCTCACATTCGTCGGGGAGCAGGTTGCCGTTGCAGTCCTTGCTCTGGCCGCAGCCGGGCACATCGCACACGCCGCCGGTCGTTCCGCAGCTCACGTCGCAGGAGTCGGGAATGCCGTTGCCGTTGCAGTCCGGCTCGAACTCGATCGCTCCCATGTCGACGATGGGTGCCCGGCTGGCGCCGGTGTCGGCGGTCAGCGGGGCGTCGACGAACCGCAACCGGCCGTAGAGATCGAGCGGAAGGGGCTCGAGGTAGTTGTGATCCGAATCGAGGTCGAACGAGTCGCTCGGCACCGCGGTGTTCGAGCCCGCGTCGATGCACGGGGATTCGGCTCGCAGGCTCGGATCGCCGGGATCGCTGAGGTTCTGGCTGCTCGGGTTACGCACGAAACGCGGATCCAGGTCGATGTTACCCATGCCGTCGTATCGGACTTCATCGCCTGGAGCGTCATCCTGGATGCAGGAGTAGGTTGCGGTTGTCTGGCCGAGGTAGTCGGTGATCTGGGCCAGCCCGGGGGCTGTTTGCGAGTCGTGATTACCCCAGAGGATGCAGTTGGCCAAAGTCGGTCGGCTGTAACTGTTGTACAGGCCGCCGCCGAGCAGGATCGCCACGTTGCCGGTCATCGTGCAGTTAGTCAGGCTCGCGTGACTGTGGGTGGCGTTGAACACGGCCCCGCCGGTAGCGGCGCTGTTCACGGCGAACATGCCGCCGATTACCGCCGGCCGGCTGTACAGCTCGTTACCGAGCCCGCCGCCGCCGCGTCCGGCCACGTTGCCGATGAAGGCGCAGTTGATCAGCTTTGGGTCGGCGTAAGCTGCGCAGGCCACTCCGGCTCCATCGTGGAGGGCCGCATTGGATCGGAAGGTGCAGCCGACGATAGTCGGGTTTGCCAGAGTGATGCTCAGTCCGCCTCCCGAGTCGTGCGGCGCCGGCCCGTCGGCGTTTCCTCCGGTGACGATGAAGCCGTCGAGTAATGCGGTTGCCCCGGCGTTCGTGGCGGCGAGGACGTGGTAGCTGTTCTCGGCGAGTCGGCCGGTCGCATCGTCGCCTGCCAGGTCGCCGGTCAGCACCGTCATGTCAGTGGATGGCTGGCGCTGGTTGAGGCGGATCTCATGGCCCGAGAAGCCGCCGTAGAGGGCAATGCCATCGGTCAGCTCGAAGGATGCGGTCCGGTCGCCGGTTCCGTGGTCGGGCCGGTAGGTGCCGGCCGCGACCCAGACCTGCACGGGGCCGCGTTCCACGCGACGGGCGGAATCTAGAGCGTTCTGCAGATCGGTGTAGGCATCCGTCCAGCTCGTGCCGTTGCCGGCTCCGCTGGCGGCGGCCTTCACATAGATCGTGACGGGCGCGCACGCGTTGCCGACGCCGTCGTTGTTGTCATCCACCTGGTCGGGGTTGTGCGTAGAGGGGCAGTTGTCGTCGCAGTTCTGCGTCTGCATCCCGGTGCAGGGATGATCTCCGGGAACGCCACTGTGGTCGCCGTCGTCGAGAATGCCGTCACCATCCTTGTCTTGGGTGCAGGCATCGATGAGCCCATCGCCGTCCGTGTCGGCCTCGCAGTCGTCGGGGGTGTGGTTCTCGTTGCAGTCCTTGCTGCTGCCGTCGGCCAACTGGCAGCTGTCGGGAATGCCGTTGCGGTCACATTCGGTGGGTAGGAGGCGGGCGGCGGCCGCCGGCTCGATCAGCGATGCGGAGTTGCCGAACTCCGCCTGCATGCCTGCCGCCGCCGGATCGTGGTCGATGGGCATGCCGGTCAGGGCGTTGAATTCGAGCAGTCGCCCGTTGCCGGTGCTGGCCACGAGGTAATGGCCGCTGGGGCCGCGGGTGATCTTACCGGGTTGTGAGAGCCCGGCGCTGCCCGGAGGCACGAACTCGGCGCGGAGTGCGCCCCGGCCGTCGAACTTGAGGATCGCGTCGCTGTCCCGACTGCTGACCAGAACGGCGCCGTCGTAGCCGACCGCAAGTCCGGCGGGGTGGACCAGGCCGCTGCCGGTGGCCGCAACGCGGACGAACGCCCCGGTGTCCAGCTGGTAGGTTAGGACTTGATCTGAACCGGCGCTGGCCACCAGCAGGCTGCCCTCTGAAGAGAGGGCCAGGGCCAGGGGCGTATGCAGCCCCTCGTCGCCCGCGGCCACCAGGGTGCGCAGGATGGTACCGGTTTCGACGTCGAGTTCGATGACCGAATGATCGGCCGCATTGGCCACCAGCAGGGTGGTCGCGGTCTTGAACAGCATGGCCGTCGGTCGCCGCAGACTATCGCCTCGGTACTCGCGGATGAACGTGCCCGTGATTCCCGAGAAGCAGAGGATGTTGTCTGAACCTGCACCGCTGACGTAGACCCTGCGTCGCTGGTCGGTGACGACGTCGCTGGGCTCGAGGAGGACGTATTCGGCGGGTGGAGTGAGTTCGGCGACTTTCCGGCCGGCGGCATCGAGCAGGGTGGCCCCGGTGCTTTTCGCGTCAGCGATCGCCGCGCGGCTCGACGAGAGCAGCTCGCAGGAGTCGGGGATGCCGTTGTGGTTGCAGTCGCTGACGGTTTCGGACTCGATCTCGCAGCCGTCCGGGAGGTTGTTGCTGCTGCAATCCGCGAAGGCTGACGATTCGCAGGCTCCCATATCCGCGCGGCAGTGTTGAATGCGGGCGCGTCCGTCGACGTCGGTTATCACTTCGATCGGAAGGTGTCCGTTGTCGCCGGTATCGATGCAGGGAGAGAAGGGCATAAATCGGAAGTCATCGTCCGGTGTTCCGGCCGAGCCGTCGGGTCCGAGGGCGTTGACGAACAGCGGGTTGTAGCCATGATTCCCCTCGCCGCCCAGATCGTCGGTCCACCGGCGGATGCAGCACTGATTGATTTCAGGGGTGCCTCCCCAGATCTGGGTGGTGACGTCGGCGGTGGTGTGGTCGTCGTCGTCCCACAGAATGCTGTTGGCGAGGATGGCTTTGGCCCCGCCGAGAATGCCGACGCCGCGGCCCAGGCTTGCCTGATTGCCGTAGAATGTGCAGTTGGTTATCTCGATGCGGCCCCCGCTCGCGCAGAGCCCGCCGCCGGTGGGAACAAGCTCGCAGGGGCTGTTGATGTTGCCGCTGAAGATGCCGTTGAATAGCCGAGGGTTTCCGCCGCGTGCGTACATGCCGCCGCCCAGGGGGGCCGAATTGTTAGCCTGGAAGACGCAGCTGATCAGCGTCGGACTGCCGTTCAGGCTGGTGAGCCCGCCGCCGCGTTGGCCGCTGTTGGCCGTCAGCCGGCAGTTTCTCAGGACCGGGCTGCCGTCGCGGATGGCCACGCCTCCGCCGCCGTCGTAGGACCACGAGATATTCAGGCAGTTGCCGGCGGTAATGATGAAGCCGTCGAGTACGGCTGTCGCGTCCGTGTCGCTGCCGTCCACGACGTGGGCGCTGTTTTCCCAGATATCCCCCGTTTCGTCGTCGCCGGCCAGATCGCCGTTCAGCGTGGTGGGGTGGGCGGCCGGATCGCGTTCTTCCAGGGTACTCTCGGTGCCTGCGAATCCGCCATAGATGCCGACGCCGGTGGCCAGATGGAAGCTGGCGAATCGATCGCCGGTGCCGCGGTCGGGGCGATAGACACCGCGTGCGACCCAGACCTGTGACCCGGCACAGGCCGAGGCTCGGGCCGCGTCGAGGGCGTCCTGCAGATCGAGAAAGGCGTCGGGCCAGCTCGCTCCGGTATTGGCTCCGTCGGCTGAGGCGTTCACGAAGATGACCCTGCAGTCCGAGCCGGAGCCGCTCGACGCTGCCCTTTGGGGGTGGTCGGGCGGCGTTGCCGCAGCGTTGGGTTCAGGCCGGCGGGCAGCGGCCTCGTGGCTTATTCGCCAGTTGGCGATGGTGGTTGCGTTCTGATTGATGGCCCGGGCGTTGTAGGTCGGCTTGGCCTGATCGAGTGGCGTTCCGGTGGGCCGGCCGTCATAGAGTACTTCCGGGTTGGAGAAGTGGAGGATCTGGACGCCCGGGGTGTAGGCCATGATGGTGCGGAATCCGCCGGACTGGGCCTCACGATACCCGTACGCATCTCCGAGCCCGCAGGTCCCGGCGTTTTCCCGGTCGTGTCGACAGCCCATGAGATGGCCCAGTTCGTGGGCCACGGTGCTGGTGCTGGCGCACATCCGGTGCACAATGCAGAAGGCGGACGCCTCGAAGGCCGGTGATGCCTCGGTCATCTGGTAGGCCAGCCCGCACAGGCCTGGCACCAGGTTGGTGATCATGCAGACCAAATCCGCCCTCAGTTCGTCGCGAAGGACGTGAACGTCGTCTAGTATGCCGTCACCATTGGCCGCGAGTCGCTGGAGGTCGGTATTGCCGTTGCCGGATTCGACGTAGTTGACCTCGGCGGTGCCGACGAGGCGGACGCGGGGGTGGATCAGGCTGTTCTGGTAGGCGAGGTTGGTGTTAGCCACCGCCAGGTCGATCACCGCATGCATGGCGGCGGTGCCACCCTGGCTTGTCCGGGCAGCCGGGGTGTAGACGACGAGTAGATCGAAAACTGATCCGTCGTCGGCAGGGACTGAGGTTTCGGTCCGGCCGGAAGGCGATTGGGTGGGCGGGCCGCCCACGGTCGCCGATGGCTCGAGGGCATCAAATGGCGAGTCGCAGGGCTCGTCCTCGCCGAGTTGGGCAATGACCTGCCGCCCATCGCTGGCCTGAGTAATCTGAAAGGCCCCTTTTCCCGGTACGAGGATCAGTGCCGCGACGGCATCCTGGCAGGCGGCCAGGCTGAACTGGCCGTGGGGCACGCCGGGCAACCTGCCGGATGCGCTGAAGCGGTCGTGGCCGAACCGGCTCAGGTGCTCGATGTGGCCCTCGACCGCCACGTCGTCGAACAAATTGAATCCCAGGGTCTTCTGTCTGCCCGCGGCCACGTCGCCCAGCTGGCCGCGGTCGGTTATCACTATCCTGCTTCGGCTGGCCATGCTGTTCTCGGTGTTCGAGGAGGAGGACTCGGCGGCGATGGTCGCCGGGCTGAACAGATCAGCGGTTTGGGCGGTCGCGGGGGCGGACAGGACAAGGGCTTGGATGAGCAGAAGCCAGGCGGGCAACCGGAACGCGGTCGGGCGGAGATGATCTCGCGGGCGGCTCAAAAACGGTCCTCGACGGTCTTCGCGGCCGATGGTCTTTCTTGTGCTCCGCGTGTCCCTTCAGCTCGATTATACCCGATTCACCGGCCGATGGAACCTGGACGCACTTCCAGGTTCGGATTTCCCTTTTCGGTCGGTTGCGTGGTTGTGTTGCTGTCGCCATGAGCTGCGGAAGTCAGAATCGGGCCGATGTACTCGGTGGCCACGACGATGTCGTCGAACCGGACGTAGCTGGTTGACGGCGGGTTGGCGACCTTGTTCTGGCGCGCTGCGTTCTCGGTGATGTAGTACAGGAGCCAGAAGAAGTTGACCCTCAGGTCGGGGCTGTTCCGCCAGCGGAAGCCCTCGAAGGGTTCGCCGCCCGAGGTGACCAGTCTGAAGCCCTCGCCGGTCCAGGGTCCGCGCAGTGTCCCTTTCTGCAGGTGGGTATCCAGTTTCCCGTCGATCCAGAGGGCGAGTTGGCCGTCGGCCTTCTCGGGGGAGGAGTTGAGCTGAAGCATCACTTCGATGCACTGCCAATGATTGCGAGGGATGATGGCAGGGCGAGTGCCGTTGAGAGCGTTGCCCCAGTACTTGCGGTCGGCGCTGATCTTCATCTCGTGCCAGTACGTGTAGAACGTCCAGGCTCCCGGGGCAGGGTACCGCCCGTGATGGCCGTGCGGTTCGATGCCCACGGTGATGCGATCGTCGCCGCGGGGGCGCTCGCCGGCTCCGCCCTGAGGCCACGCCGTGGACGGGTTGTAGCCGCCGAGGTGAACGAAGTGGTGAATGTAACCGGTATCCGCCGGGAACTTCACGTGGAAGCGGGCGAAGACCTTGTCCGCCGGGCGTGCCAGCCGGGCGTACAGATGCCCGCCGGTGTTCTGGCCGAGCGTGGCGGTCATCTGCAGGGATCGATGCCCGCGACTACCCGGTGGTACGTCCTTGCTGAAGATGAGGACCTTGCCGTCGTTGTTGCTGACGTCGCTCCATCGCTGTTTGAGGTTCTCGAGCGGGCCGCGCTCGAAATCCTCGGCTAGAAGAACAGCCGGGTCACGGGCGATGCCGACATCGCCGGGGTAGTTCGCCGACAGGCCGAGACCCTCCGGCAATCGGGGCTGCTCTGCGCCGAGGCATGGTCGTTGGCTCGGGAATCCCATCAGCCCGCACCCCAGGATGGCGGCCGTCGCGAACGGCAGCGGGTGGTGTGTTCGCACTGGATTCTCCTCTGGCATACGCCCTGGGACGGTCTTGGCGATCCGGGCTCCGGATCGGAGCGATGGCCCCGATCCGCAGCGGCATGTTGAGTTGTGCTGCTCGCGGGATCAGGTGTCCAGTTCCTTGAGCACTTTGTTCAAGTAGGCCAGCGACCGGACGGACTCATCTTCGGTGCCGCACTCAACGGACAGCACACCTTTGAAGCCGGCTTTCTTGAGCCGACCGATGAGCCTTTTCCAATCGATGACGCCGTCGCCGCACGCGCAGCCCACGGCCGTTCCGGTCACCTTGCCGCGTTCCTTTTCTGCCTGCTTGACCGAGATGTCCTTGGCGTGCACGTGGACCACCTTGTCGATGACCGCCTCGAGCATGTCGTAGGGATCGGAGCCCGCCAGGAAGGTGTTGCCGCAGTCGTAGTTGCACTTGATCCACGGGGAATCGACGAGGCCGAGAACCCGCTTCATGCGGTCGATTTTGCCGGTGTACGGCCCATGTTGCTCGACGCCGAGGTAAACGCCGTTTTCTTCGCAGGTCTCGGAGATCGCCCTCAGGTTGACGCGCATGATGTTATACGCCTCGGTCTCGTCGATCCACTTGGGGGGATGCATGTCCTCGCAGATCTGGACGATGTCCACGCCCAGGGCCTTGGCGTAGCGGATTCCCCGGCGGGCGTAGAGTACGCCGTACTCGGGATTCAGGAGATCGGAGTGCGAGGAGACGGCGCTGATCTTGACGCCGGCGGCGCTGCACATGTCCTTGATGAGTTGCGGATCCGTGTCCATGCTGGTCACGTGGCAGTAGCCGGCGTTCGAGAGCAGGCAGCGCCCGTCGAGGAAGCAGGGCTCCACCCACTTGTAGCCGATCTCGCCGGCTTTCTTGATCCCGTAGGCCAGGCTCTTGTCGCCGTGGCGCACGTATTCGAGGTTGATGCCGACGCCCATCCTGCCGTCACCGCCGGTGGCCTTGGATGGCCGAGCCTCGGCGGCGAGAGCGGGACCCGTGCCGCCCGCGATGCCCGCAGCGGCGCCTGCCATGCTGGCGGCGGCCATTGAACTCATCAGGAATTCCCGGCGCGGCATTCCCGTCTGGGCGTCCATCTTTCGTTCTTCTTGGATTGTGGTTGGCATGATCTTCCTCCACCGCCGCCGGCCAGCGGCACACTGGTACTCCGGTACTCCTGAGCCGCTGCGAATACGCCTGGTCAGCGATCGATGCCAGGGTGTCCGGCGCTCGTTGCAGCCTTCAGGAACCCTCAACGACCCACCGCAGGCCGTCGAGAAAAACGGGTGACCCCCGACGAACCGCGAGCTCCTTAGTCCTCCAGCCGGTGCAGCAGGATGACAGTGATGTCGTCGGGGTGCTTGCCGTTGTAGAAGAACTCGCTCAGCTCGTGACTGATATCCTGGATCGTGGCTCCGGGTGGCTGACCGAATCCGTCACAGACCATCTCGATGAACCGGGCCTCGCTGAATCGGTCGCCCTGCTGGTTGACGGCCGTGGCTACGCCGCGGGTGTAGACCGCGAGGGTCTCGCCGGGGGCAAGCTGGTCGATCTTAGAGGTGTACTCGTAGTGCTTCACCGCGCCGACCGATGGCCCGTCGGCGGTGGGCAGTTTTCGCGGCTCACCGCGGGGATCCACTATGAATGCCCCGATCTTGCCCGCCCGGCTATACTGGATCTTGCCCGATTTGGGGTCGAGCAGAAAACACATTGAATCGACCACGGCCGGCTCGTTCTCGTTGAACACCAGCCAGTTGAGCTCTCGCTCGAAGGCGTGGGGGGGGTCGTTGTGCAACATCGCCACCCGGAAGGTGGACTGGAGGCGGGCCATGGACAGGGCCAGGGAAGCTCCCGTTGCCCGCACATGACCTAGCAGAAAGCAGGTGATTTCCGTGTCCGGGCGTTTCATCACGTCGTAGACGTCTCCGGGCCGCTCCTGGCCGGAGCGGCTGTAGGCGGCCATCTGGAACTTCGTCCAGCTGATCGAGGACTTCGGGTCCAGTTGGGCCTGGATAGTCTGAGCCACACTGACTTCGGCCGCGGAGACTTCGGCCTGACGTGCCTGGCGGCCCTGAAGGATGATGTCCAGCTTGGCGGCGATGGCCGAGCCGAGGGCGGTGAGCATGTCGAGGTCGGGAATCTGGAAGCGGAGTGTCTTGGGGCGGCGGTCGACGTAGACCATCCCGAACGTGCCGTTTCGTGTGGAGAGCGGCACGGCCAGGGCCGAGCCGATGTCCTTCTCGTCGCGGATCTTGCGAACGCAGATGTGCTGGTTCCGCTCACAGCAGCGGTAGAGCAGCAGTTCGATGATTGGATTTGTGTCGCAGCTCTGACCGGACGGATATCGGCCGCTGACCACCTCCAGCTCGCCGTGCGGCTGGCGGCGGATGCCGATCCAGGCGGACCGGGCCTCGAAGACCTTGAGCAGGAGACTGATCGACCGGTCAATCAGGTCGTGAATATCCCGGCAGTGAGAGACCTCGACACCGAGGTTCGAGGCGTGGTCCAGATCGGCCTTGACCATGGTGATGCCGTCGAAGGGCCGCTTGACGATCGAACCGGGCGGCAGGGGGAACTGCTTGATTTTGGCGAGTTCCTCCGCTCCGGCGGCCACGTCTTCGACCACATGCTGGTCCAGGCCGGCGCTGAGATAGATCTTCAGCAGATAGTCGTGAAGGACGATCTCGTCGCCGTCCGTGAGCCGGGTGGCCTCGATCAGGCCGTGGCTGTTGAGCAGGAAGGTGTTGTTCGGATCCAGGTTTTCGAGGAACCAGATACCGTCGACGGTGGCGCGGATGGCCGCGTTCCGGCTGCTCACGCGCTGGTCAGGAAGATGGATGGCGCAGGAGGGATCACTCCCGACCAGAATCTCCTCGTCCTCGAAGGTAAGGTCGGCCAGGACTGAATCGCGCTCTTTGACTAGCACACGCATAGGCTACTGTCCGTCTAGCGCGTAACCACCCGCATTTCTTTGACTTCCGCCGGCCGGCTCCGTAGATTCGCTCCCCGAAGGGGCTCGGCTTTTCCGAGCTGCCCGGGAGGAGGTCAACCTTGGCCCAACGTCGAGCTCACCGGTCGTCACCGGTCATCGAGCGTCGCCTGGAGGCGCTGCGTACAAAGATACAGCAGAAGTTGCTGGATGGCTACCTCATCAACAGCCGGGTGGATCAGTACTACGCGACGGGTTTTGACGGGGAGGACGGGGCGGTGCTGATTCTGCCCCGGTCGGTGCATCTCCTCACCGATGGACGGTTCATTCAGGCCGCGGCGAAGGAGGCTCCGTGGGCAAGCGTGGTCATCCGCAGAGGGTCACTGGTGGAGACCGCCGCCCAGCTCATCAAGCGCTGTCGCCTTGTCCGTTTAGGCTTCAATCCCGGCACCATGAGCCTGCAGCTGTACCGTGATCTGGGGAAAGCCATCCGTGGCACCCGGCTGGTGCCGATGCCGGCCATGGTCCACGATCTTCGGTTGCTCAAGGACTCGACGGAAGTTGCAGCGATCGAGAAGGCGGCCGAGATCGCTGAATCGGCCTTCCTGACGGTTACCCGGCGGCTGAGGCTTGGGATGACCGAACGGCAGGTGGCCGCCGATCTCCAATGGGAGATGCTCCGGCGTGGGGCGAGCGATGTTGCCTTCCCGCTTATCGTGGCTGAGGGCCCGAACGCTTCGCTGCCCCATGCGGTGCCCGGTGACCGCCGAATCCGATCTGGCAGCCTGCTGCTCATCGATTGGGGGGCGACCTGGAGCCATTACCGGAGCGACTTGACCCGGGTAGTGTTCATCCATAAGATTCTGCCTCGCTTTCGGCGCATGTATGAGCATGTGCTGGCAGCCCAGGCGGAGGGCATACGGGCTATCCGGCCGGGTGTCCGCATGTGCGACGTGGACCGCCGGGCCCGCGGCCGGCTTAAGGCTGTCGGTCTGGACAAGAAGTTCACTCACGGTCTGGGACACGGTCTGGGGCTGGACGTGCATGAAGCCCCCCGGCTTGCCGCCAAGATGAAGGATGCCCTGAAGGCGGGTATGGTGGTGACCGTCGAGCCGGGTGTGTATTGCCCGGGGTTGGGGGGAGTTCGGATCGAGGACGATGTCCTCGTGACCGAAGGTGGTTGTCGGGTGCTGACTCGGCTGGCCAAGGACCTGGATTCCATGGTGGTATGAGACGTGATCGACACGAAGACAATTAAAGAGTTACTGGAGCTGATGGTTGAGCACGGCCTCAGTGAGATGAAGCTGAAGGACGGGGAGGACCAAATTGTTCTGCGGAAAGGTCCGACTGGAGCTCAGGTGGTGATGGCCGCACCCCTGGCGATGTCGCACCATCCCATGGCTGGGGCTTCGGTGCTGCCCGCGCCGACTGTGGTTTCGGCTGCGGTGGGGGAACCGAAGGAGGATGATGGTTTGGTGTCCATCAAGAGCCCGATGGTGGGGACCTTCTATGCGACGCCTGATCCCGAGTCTTCGCCTTTTGTGACCATCGGGTCGGAGATCGATGTCAACACGACTGTCTGCATCATTGAGGCCATGAAGGTGTTCAACGAAATCAAGGCGGAGGTGGCCGGCACCATCGAGCGCATTCTTGTGCAGAATGAACAAGCGGTAGAGTTTGGCCAGCCTCTTATGCTGGTCCGGCCCCGGAAGTGACCTGACTGTTCTTTTTGGGGCTTGATGGCCTCCGCATGACCAGGGGTGTCGAACAGGACTATGTTCTCCCGCGTACTGATAGCCAACCGAGGCGAGATCGCGCTCCGTATCATTCGGGCGTGTAAGGAGTTAGGGATTCAGACGGTCTGTGTCTTCTCTGAAGAGGACCGGGAGGCCTCCTATCTGCGCTTCGCCGACCGGACGATCTGTATCGGTTCGGGAGCGGCGATCGACAGCTACCTCAAGATTGACCGGATCATTGCGGCCGCCGAGATCGCCAACGTCGATGCGATCCACCCTGGGTATGGCTTCCTGGCCGAGAATGCCCAGTTTGCCGACGCATGTCGTGACTCCAAGATTGAGTTCATCGGACCGGAATCGAGTGCCATGCGGCTGTTGGGGGACAAGATTGAAGCCAAGAAGCTGGCCAAGAAGTCCAAAGTGCCCACGATTCCCTGGACTGAGGGATGCGTGGAAGACGACGAGGAGGCGGTTCGCTGGGCGGCGCAGGCTGGCTATCCGGTGATGATCAAGGCGGCTGGTGGCGGTGGCGGGCGCGGCATTCGGCTGGTGCACAACGAGGCCGCCCTGCGTCACAGTCTTCCGGCGGCTCGGTCCGAAGCCCAGGCGGCGTTCAAGAACGCCGCCCTGTATCTCGAGAAGGCCGTCGAGTCTGCGCGGCACGTTGAGGTCCAGATCATGGGCGATCGGCACGGGAGCGTGGTTCATTTCTACGAGCGTGACTGCAGTCTACAGCGGCGTCACCAGAAGCTGGTCGAGGAGTCACCCAGTCCGGGGCTGAGCGATCGGGCCCGGGAGGAGTTGTGCAAGGCGGCCGTCAGGCTGGCCCAGGCCGCCAAGTACCATGGTGCCGGCACGATTGAGTTTCTGGTCGATCCCAAGGGCAAGTTTTACTTTCTCGAAATGAACACCCGGATTCAGGTTGAGCACCCGGTGACGGAGGCGGTCACCAGCCAGGATCTGCTCAAGATGCAGATTGCGGTGGCGGCGGGCGCGCCCATGCCGGTCCGGCAGAAGGATATCAAGCCGTATGGGGCAGCCATCGAGTGCCGGATCAACGCCGAAGACCCGGCCAACGGTTTCCGGCCCTGTCCGGGTAAGATCGAGCGGTTCTTCCTGCCCGGCGGCCTGGGTGTTCGGGTGGATACCTACGCTCACGCCGGCATGACGATCAGCCCGCGGTACGACTCGATGATTGCCAAGCTGATCGTCCACCGGCCGAGCCGGAGTGAGGCGATCGCCTGCATGCAGCGTTGCCTGGACGAGTTCACCATCGAGCCGATCAGAACGACCATTCCCCTGCTCCGCGAGATCTTCCGCCACGAGCGGTTCGTCACGGGTGACGTGGATACTGGATTCATCGAGAGGACTTGGTAGAATCCGCCCGTTTGTGCGGTGATTCGAAGGTTCGTGAAAAGGAATATGCCATGGGACATCTATTGACCGGGAACGCTGTGGTAGGTCAGGCTGGCGGGCCGACCGCGGTAATCAACCAATCGCTGGTCGGTGTCATCCAGGAAGTCCAGAAATACCACCACATTCCCCGGCTCTTGGGGGCCCGCCACGGCGTGCGAGGCATTGTCAACGAGCAGTTCTACGATTTGAACCGCCAGCCAACCAACATGCTGGAACTGGTGGCGCAAACGCCGGCCGCCGCCCTCGGCGCTACGCGTGACAAGCCCGACGTCGAGTACTGCGAGAAGATTTTCAACGTCTTTCGCAAACATGATGTCCGCTATTTCTTCTACATCGGCGGCAACGATTCGGCCCAGACCGCCCAGATCGTCAACCGCCTGGCCACCGACGCCAAATACGAGCTTCGCGTCATCCACATTCCCAAGACCATCGACAACGATCTCCTGGTGACCGACCATTGCCCGGGTTACGGCAGTGCGGCGAAGTTCGTGGCCTCGGCCTTCATTGGTGACGATCTGGACAACCGAGCCCTCAAGGGCGTCAAGATCAACATCCTGATGGGTCGCCACGCCGGTTTCCTGACCGCGGCCAGCATTCTGGCCCGGCAGCGTCCGGACGATGGTCCGCACCTTGTCTATCTGCCGGAGCGACCGTTCGATCTGGATAAGTTTGTCAACGATGTCGAGAGCGTGTTCGACCGGTTCGGCCGATGCGTGGTCGCCATCTCCGAGGGCATCAGCGACGTCCACGGGGCTCCCTGGGCGGAGAAGGTTCAGGTCATGCGTAAGGAAGCCATGGAGCGTGACGATTTTGGGAACGTGCAGCTTTCTGCCGGCGCCGGCTCGCTGGCCGACTACCTTTCCGCCATGGTCCGCCAGAAATGCAAGAGTATCCGCCGCGTCCGGGCGGACACCTTCGGGTACTTGCAGCGCAGCTTCCCCAGTTCTTACAGCGAAGTGGACGCCTGGGAGGCCCGACTGGTCGGCCAGATGGCCGTGAGTTACTCGATGGACGCCGACCATGACGGCAGCGTCGCCCTGGTTCGGTTGCCGAGCACGACCTACGCGGTGGGTACCAAGCTCGTTCCGCTCCGCGAGGTCGCCCCGGAAAACGCCCCGTTTACCAAGGATGTGCCGGATGAGTACATCAACGAGGCCTGCAACAATGTGCTCAACAGCTTCCGCGAGTACGTCAGCCCGCTGGTCGGTGATCTGCCCAAGGTTGGCTGGTTCGAGCAGATCACCCAGATGCCGGTCTGATGCCCGAGGGCCGGAGCGGCGGAGCAAGTGATGCAAGCCCTGAGAAGCCCCGGGCCGCCTTGGCTCGGGGCTTTTATTCCCTGGGGGCCGATTCCCTCGGCTATCTTCGGTTGGCTATGGAGGGCGGTCGCCATGCCGAAGCTGGGCTACCATCCTATCGGGATTCCCACGCACAAGCCGCTGCCCGGAACAGACCATATTCGTGAGCACAAGCTCTATGCCTCGGGCTACTCGCGCAGTCCGTATGGCGTAGCGAGGATGAAGTCCGATCCGGGCTGCGACCTGCCCGCGTTGGTCAAGACGGTGCCGCGCGTGGTCTTCGTCGTCCTGCTGCTCGCGATCTTCGCGAACCTGCAGGCCGCACCGACCGATGCGGACCGCCAGTGTGCGGCTCTCTGCGAGGAATACGCCGCCAGGTTCAAGCCGCTGTTCATTGCCCAGCAGAGGGCGTGGTGGGACGCCAACATCACCGGGACGGAAGCTGCCTACGCCCGCAAGCAGGTCGCGGACCAGGCCCTGATCGATATGCATGCCGACCGCGCGTTCTTCGCGGGCGTCCAGTCGGCCAGAAAAGCGGGCAATATCACCGACCCGCTTCTGCGCCGGCAGCTCGATGTCATGTACCGCTCGTTTCTGGAGAATCAGGCCGATCCCGATGTCCAGAAGCGGATCGTTGCCCTGCAGAACGAGGTGGATCGGCTGTTCAACAACTACCGTCCGCGACTCGGTGACCGGCCCGTTCACGAGAACGACCTCCGCGGGATCCTGGCCAAGACTGCGGATCCGGCCGAGGCCGAGGCCGCCTGGAAGGCGTACATGGGCGTGGGAGCGCCGATCGCGCCGCGGCTGGCCGAAATGGCCCGGCTGCGCAATGATCTGGCCCACAAGCTCGGCTACCGCAACTACCATGCCCTCAGCCTGTTCCTGCAGGAGCTCGACGAGACCGAGTTCTTCAAGCTCTTCGATGAGCTGGACGTCCTCACCCGCGCGCCCTACGCCAAGCTGAAGGCGGAGATCGACCGTGAACGGGCCGTGCGATTCCACATCACGGCCACCGAGCTGCGGCCGTGGCATTACGGCGACTTCTTCTTTCAGGAGCTGCCGGCCGAGCAGCAGGCGGGGCTGGAGGAGGCCTACACCGGCGCCGACCCCGTCGCCCTGAGCCGCAAGTATTATGCCGGTCTTGGCCTGGCGATCGATGACATCCTGGCCCGCAGCGATCTATACGAGAAGCCGGGCAAATGCCCCCACGGTTATGGCACGGACATGGACCGTTCCGGCGACGTGCGTGTGATCGCCAATCTGAAACCGAACCTCTACTGGTCGACGACGATGATCCACGAAGCGGGGCACGCGATCTACTACAAATACATCTGCGCGGATCTGCCGTTCCTGTTACGCGACGTGTCCCACTCCATGACCACCGAGGGCATTGCCCAGATGTTCGGAGCCGCCACCCGTACCGAGCCGTTTCTGACCCGTGTGCTGGGGCTGCCGGCCGACCGGGCGAACAGCCTGAGCCGCTCGGTACAGGGTGCGATCCACGCGGACCGGCTGGTCTTCAGCCGCTGGTCGCAGGTGATGGTTCGCTTCGAGCAGGGCTTGTACGCCGATCCGGAGCAGGACTTGGCCAAGCTCTGGAGTGAACTGCGGGGGCAATACCAGTCGCTGGCGGCCGAGGGGCTGGCCGGGCGGCCTGACTACGCCGCCAAATTCCACCTTTTCACCAACCCGGTGTACTACCACAACTACCTGATGGGCGAGCTGTTCGCGGCTCAGATCCGCCACCATCTGCTCGCGAATGTCGCACCGGGCAGGGATGCGGCGGCAGTGCTGTGTGGGCATCCGGAAGTGGGCGAGTACCTGCGCCGGCAGGTGTTCGAGCCGGGCAACCGGTATTCCTGGCGGGAGCTGATCACACGTGCGACTGGCGAGCCGCTGACTGCCAGGCATTTCGTCGAGGAGTCTATTCCGGAAGCCCGTTAGGGAGGCCGGGTTGGAGCTGGGAGCGGTCACCGGCGGCCGGTTGCCACCCGGAGCGGCCGGTGCCATAATGGAGATATGCTCGCAGCGGAGGGCCGACCGGCTGCACCGGGAACACGTCGATCCTCCCGGTCTGGGCCGGAAGCTGGCGGGCCGGATGCAGCCGTGCCGAGGGATCCTCCGGTCTTCGGTCCTGCTCCTGGATCTTCTCATCTCGGGAGGGCCAAGCGTCGAAGGAGGCCGCCATGAGACGAAGAGGCTTCACCCTGATCGAGATTCTGGTCGTGGTGTCCATCATTGCCTTGCTGATCGCTGTCCTTCTGCCTTCCTTGAGCCAGGCCAGAGAAAGTGGGAAGCGAACCGTCTGCCTGCACAACCTAAGAATGCTGGGCGTGGCCTGGGTCGTATACGCGCAAAGCCACCACGACTACATGGTGAACGGCTTCGCGAACAACGATCCGGCCAGACTGGGTTGGGTCAGGCTTCTGGACTCTCTGCCGACGGCCAAGCCGATCCAGGAGCAGATTGACGCCCTCCGGTTTGGGGCCCTGTTCAAGTACACGCCCGTGGTCGACGTCTATCGATGCCCCGCCACGAAGAAGAACGAGATCCGCACCTACAGCTGTGTGCAGTCCATGCGCGGCTACATCGAGTGGTTCGGTGCGGAATGGGTGATGATCCGCACCACCCAGATCAAGCGGCCCAGTGCCCGGATCGTGTACCTCGATGACTATCCCGAGGATTGGGATGCCTGCTGGATGGTGTCCCACCTTGAGCCCAAATGGTGGAATCCGATCCCGATGCGTCATGGCAAGGGCACGGCGTTGAGCTTCGCGGACGGCCACTCCGAATGGTGGCGGTGGACCGATCAGCGGTCCATCGCGTTTGGGTCCTTGAGCTGGGCTGCCGCCGAAGCGAGTGCGAAGAGTTCCCAGCCAGACAACAAGGATCTGCGGAGGCTGACGCTGGCCGTCTGGGGACGGCTTGGCTACTGAGCCACCGCGGGGCGGCGTGATGTCGGCTGAAGCGGGTAATGGTCGAAGTGACAAGCGGAAGTCGACCGGGGGTGTCCTGGTCTTGTGTCGCGATTCACGAAGAGGAGAAGCTCCATGCAAGATGACGGGGCTACGAACAAGGGAGTCGATGTTCGGGTGAGGGCGGCGTTCCGCCAGGATCGGCGGCGGTTTCTGCAGAAGGTCTCCGCGGGAGCGATGGCCATCGTCGGTTCCCAGGCCATGCATGGGGCCGCCTGCAAGGCCGAGCAGGCGCCAGCGTCGCCCTCAGCCGGTCCGAGCAGACTGCCCACTATCACGATCGGCAAGCACCGGCTGACCCGCCTGATCGTCGGCAGCAATCCTCTCGAGGGATACTCCCATTCCAGCTCCAAGCTGGACCTTCACATGCGCGAGTATTTCACGCTCGACAAGACGGTCGAGTTCATCAGCTCTTGCGAGCAGCTTGGGATCAACACCTGGCAAAGCGGCCATGGGCCAAGCCCGAAGGTGCTTGATGCGCTGAAGATCCTCCGCGAACGCGGATCGAAGATCCAGTGGTGTTGCCTGGCCACGGAGACCAGGCCGGGCGACAGTCAGAAATCGGTCAAGGAACTTCTGTCCTACAAGCCCATCGCCATCATTCACCACGGGGGCGCGACCGACAGTCTCTTCCGTGAGGGCAAGGCCGAACAGGTTCACGATTACGTCAAGAAGGTCCACGACGCCGGCGTCGCGGCCGGTGTCTCGGCCCACAATCCTGCGAACATCGCCTACATGGAGGAGCACGGCTGGGAGAACGAGTTCTTCATGACTTGTCTGTACCAAGTTTCTCGGCCGGGCGAAGAGATTCGGAGGAAGTTGGGCACCGGCATTCTCGACGAGCCGTTTCTCGAATCGGATCGCGACGAGATGACCGCGGTGATTCGGAAGGTCAAGCGGCCGTGCCTGGCTTTCAAGATCCTGGCGGCCGGTCGACTCTGCCGCCAACCCGCGGATGTCGAGTCCGCCTTCAAGTACGCATTTGCCAACATCAAGAAGACCGATGGTGTGATCGTGGGCATGTACCCGCGTTTTGCCGATGAGGCCCGGTTCGACGTGGAGATGACCCTTCGGCACGGTGGCTTGGGCTAGCGGCGACCGGTCCAAGGAGTGGCTCTCCGGTCGGTTCCGGCGGCAGGGGGGACGGCGGTGGTTGGCTGGGTGGGCCGGATCATGGCCCGGCTGGCCGAGAATCCGCAGGCGACGAGGATGGCTCCGGTCGAGAGAAGGTTTGCTGGCGCTTGCGCCGGGCCTCGTGTTCCTGCCGCTTGTGCTCGGCGATAGCCATAGCCAGGGGGGTAGCCCGGGCCCGCTCTTCGGGCGTGGTGCGAGTCAGCACGAGCTGGTTCCAGTCCTGACCTGTGGCCGGAAGGAGGCCCTTGAACGACTCTCCGATGCCGGTGTCCGGGTTTGTTCCCGCGGCCGGCTCGCCCTGCAGACGGTGGAAATCGGCGATCAGGTCCCCCACGAACTGGTCTCGCTGGTGGAGGGGGAGGTCCTTGAACCGGTCGGCAGCCTCGAGCATTCGCACGCGAACCACCTCGAAGGTGGCGTCCACCAGGGCCTGCTTCTGCTCATCGGACATTCGCCGGATGCACCGGCCGAGCCGCGAACGGCTTTCTTCACTGCTGAAATGCTGGAACGTGCCTCGCAGGTATGCTTCGCGCTCGGCGAGAGGCAGGCGGATGAGCCCGCGGGGATTGCCGAGAAAACCGGCCACCTCCTCGGGCGAGGCTTGGCCGGGACTGGGTGGTCCGGCGGTGGTGAGCTGGGTATAGCCCCACCAGCCGCCCGCCAGAATGACCAGTACGCCAGTGAGGGCCAGCAGCGCGTTTCGTGTGGGCCTGCCCATGCGGACTCCATGCCGACTCATTTCGCCGGAGGTCTGTTCCGCGAGCATTCTATCGGCTGCGTCGGGAGCCGCCAACGAGCGATGCCGCCGGTTCCGTCATGCTGCCGGAGCTTGCCTCGCGGAGGAATCCGCGCATGATGAGGCAGAATTGAAGCGTACCACAGGCAGGGAGAACCCGATGTTGAGCTCGTTCCTGGTGAGGTCGTCGCTCGTGTTCGTGGGGTGTGTCGTCGGGACGGCCCAGGCCGCCTGGGAAAAGAGCGAACAGGGGGAAACAGCGGTGTTCAAGATGCAGAACGCGCCGTATCCCCACGAGAGCCGCAAGGAGGGATTCAAGGGCAGGAGCGCGACGTACCCTCGCGATCCCCACTACATCGATAACAGCGTTGCGATCTTCATTCCCAAGGGCTACAAGCCCCAGCAGCGAACTGACTTGGTTGTCTACCTCCACGGCCACGGCAATCATATTGCCAAGGCCCTCGAGCAGTATAAGCTGCGCGAGCAGGTGGTGGCCAGCGGCAAGAACGTCATCTTCGTGTTCCCGGAAGGTCCCAAGAATGCCAGCGACTCCGGCTGCGGGAAGCTCGAGGAGCGGGATGGCCTGAAGAAGCTGCTGACCGAAGTGATGGAGACGCTGGTGGCCGAGGGCAAGGTCAGGGGCAAGGAGATCGGCCGGGTGCTGCTCACCGGCCACAGCGGGGCGTATCTGGGGCTTTCGTTCTGTGTGAAGCACGGCGGGATGGGAGAGCGCGTGACCGAGGTGGGGCTTCTCGATGCCAGCTACGATCTGCTCGATCCGTTCGTCGCCTGGGTGGCCGGCCACCCCAAGGCCCGCCTGTTCAGCATCTTCACCGACCATCTGGCGGCGGACAACGTCTACATGATGACCGAATTCCGCAAGCGCAGGATTGCCTATGAGCTGCTCGATGATCAGGAGGTCAAGCCGGAGGACCAGGCTAAGAACCGCATCCTCTTCGTGCACACGCTCAAGCTGACCCATGATCAGACGGTGCAGTGGTTGGAGAGCTGGCTCCGAGCGAGCTCTCTGGAAGCGAGGTAGGAGACCGGAAGGCCGCAAGCCCGAATGTGGAGCTCGCCCAACATTGGCACGGCGGGTCCTCTGCCGAGAGAGTGCTCGGCAGGCTCCACAGGTGAACGGGCAGCGGCCGCTCACGGGTGAGGGAGATGCGAACTCGGCTCCTGGTCTTCGCTGGGGCGTTTCGGCGCTGCTCTACATTCGCTCCACCGTTCGTATCCCCAGCAGGTCGAGGCCGATGGCCAGGGTTCGGGCGGTGAGGTCGCAGAGGCGCAGGCGGCTGGCGCGCTGTTCGGGGGTGGCGGCGCCGAGGACGGGACAGGACTCGTAGAACTTCATGAACAGGCCGGCGACCTCGTAGAGGTACTCGGTTAGCAGGTTGATCCGCAGGCCGGCGGCGGCGTTCTCGATTGTCTCGGCGAAGCGGAGGATCGCGCGAGCCAGGACGCGCTCGGCCGGTTCAGTGAGCGTGATCCGCCCGCCGGTCAGGTTGCTGCTCGACTCTGCCCCTTTGCGGTAGATCGAGCGAATGCGGGCATAGGCGTACATAAGGTAGGGGGCGGTGTTGCCTTCGAGGGCGAGCATCTTGTCCCAACTGAAGACGTAGTCGCTCTGACGGTTTTGCGAGAGGTCGGCGTATTTCACCGCTCCGACGCCGACCGCCTGGGCGATGTCGTTGATCTCTGCCGCGGTGAAGCCGCGCTTCTTGTTCGGATCGGCTTCGTTCGCGCGGATCAGGTTGGCCGCTCGATTGACGGCCTCGTCGAGCAGGTCGGACAGGCGGATGTTCTCGCCGCTCCGGGTCTTGAGCGGCTTGCGGTCCTCCCCGAGGATCGACCCGAAGCTCGCGTGTTCGAGCTGCACCTCGGGCTTCCCGGATCGCCTGGTCCATCCGGCGGCGCGAACGGTAGAGAACAGCATCTCGAAGTGCTGAGCCTGACGAGCGTCGGTGACGTAGATGATACGGTCGGCGCCGAGATCACGGATGCGGAACTGCACGGCCGCCAGGTCGGTGGTCGCGTACAGGTATGCGCCGTCCGATTTGCGGATGATGAAGGGGAACGGCTTGCCCTCGGGGCTCTTGAACATCGGCTCGCCCGACGGCAACCAATGGAAGATGCACAGGGCGCCGTCCGACTCGATGACGGTGATATGCGGTTCGCGGACTCCCGGCCTGGGCTGCGGCAATGCGTCGGCCGCGCCGAACTCCCGTTCGAGATCGGCGACGACGTCGGGCAGCCGGTGGTTGTAGAAACTCTCCCCGCGTTCGTCCGCTGCGGTGAGCTTGACGCCCAGTCGGCCGTAGACCGGCATGTAGTGATTGCGGGACTCGTCCACGAAATACTGCCACGCCCGGAGTGTCGCCGGATCGCCGCCGTGCAGAGCCACGACTTCGGCTCGGGCCTTGTCCTGGAAAGCCGGGTCCTCGGCCGCCTTGGCGTTGGCCTCGCGGTAGAACTGCTCAAGGTCGGCCAGATGCACGGTGCTCGAGCCGTCCAGAGCGGCGGGCATCTTCTCCTTCAGGTAGGCGATGAGCATGCCGAACTGCTTGCCCCAGTCGCCGACATGGTTCTGGCGGATGACCTGGTGACCCTCGAACTCCAACATGCGGGCGAAGGTGTCACCGATGATGGTGCTTCGCAGGTGGCCGACGTGCATTTGCTTAGCGACGTTCGGACTGGAGTAGTCCACGACCACCGTCTGGGGATCGGCCGGCTCGATCCCAAGGCGGTCACACGCCTCGGCGGGCGGGACGGCATTCAGATTGCCCGCGAGCCATTCGTTTCGGAGGCGGATGTTGATGAATCCCGGGCCGGCGATCTCAAAGGGCTCGCAGAGGGCGGTGGCGAGGGGGGTGATCAGGTCGACCAGTCTCTGAGCGACGTCCCGCGGTCTCTGCTTGAGCTGCTTGGCCAGACTCATGGCCACGTTGCTCTGATAGTCGCCGAAGCGGTCGTCGGCGGCCGGGCGAATCAGCGGGTCTACGCTATGCCCCTGCTCGCCGAGCGACTGGACGAGCGCGGTCTGGAAGAGTCTCTGTATCTGGCCAAGCATCGACTTCATCGTGGCGTTCCTATCCAGGAGGCCGATCAAAGCGGAGATTGTACCCACAACGCAGACCGGACGGCAAAACCGGAGCTTGTCGTCAGGGTGGAGACAGCCTGAGATGGCCCTGGTCGGGTGGCGCGGGGCGATGCGGCTCGACCGCCCCGATCGTCGGGACGAGTTGCGGTCAGGATCAGGCGGTATCAGTTGCCGCAGGCCGGATCGACCTGCAGTTCCATGCCCCGAAGACATCGCTGCAGAATACCGAAGTCATCGAGGTCGGCATCACCGTCACGGTCGAGGTCCGCCGGTTCGCATCCCGGGGCCGCATCGACGTTCGCTGAGGTGAGGCAGGCGGTGAAGAAGGCGAGGTCGTCGGCGTTGACGTAACCATCGAGATCGAAGTCCGCCGGTGTGCCGACAACAACCTCGATCGCGGCGTCAGCGGATGCGTTCCCACATAGATCGATGGCTCGCACCGTGTAGACATAGGTGGAACCGGAGTGACAGCCGTGTCCGTGAAGTTCGGCTCGCTTTGGCCGGAGATGAGGACAGCGTCGCGCCGGACCTCGTACCCGACAACGCCCGAATCATCCACGGCCGGTGCCCATGCCAGCGAGACGGTGTTGCGGTCCAGTTCCGCAGGTAGCCATAGCGCGGGTACCGCGTCCAGGTGCTGGACACGTCCAGAGCCGTCGACGCGGAAGCACCGCCCGCCCGGGCCACCAGGGTGTACCCGCGATAGTCCAGGGGTGGGGCGGTCCAGGTGAGTATTTCGGTCTTCGGGCCGGGGGGCACCGTGATGTTTCGGCCAAGCGCGTGCAGAAGGGTAGTGGATTTCCAGATCTCCACCGAAAGCCAGCCGCTCCAAGGGGAGCCGGTGGCGTTGTTCAGCTCGGCGGTGATGGTGACGGAGTCACCCGGTCCATAGCGTGACCGGTCCACGACCACTCGGTGGACGAGTCCATCGGCCAAGGCCGAGGAACTGGCTGCAAGCAGACTCGCGACAAGACGCAGCCACCGCACAGAGCGATTCCCTCCTGCCGGCATGCGGTTTCCGGCGACACCATCAGGGCGGACATGGACTATTGTACCAGCCATTTCCCGCCGCGACGGCCGCCTCGCGGCTCTTTTCGCTTCATGGGAGAGACTGACGAGATTCTATCGGACCCACGGCTTATCGGCGTGGCCTGGCGGGGCTCGTGTCTCAGAAGCGGCCATGCTCGGTCCGCTCGATGATCTCATTCTGGAGCTCGGGGGAGAGGTCGCAGAAGTAGTCGCTGTAGCCCGCCACGCGTACGATCAGGTCGCGATGGGATTCGGGCGCGGCCTGGGCCCTGCGAAGGGTGTCGGCGGTCACGACGTTGAACTGGACGTGGTGGCCGTCCATCTTGAAGTAGGACCGCACGAGGTGGCCGAGCTTGTCGAGGGTGTCATCGTCGGCCAGCAGTGAGGGCGAGAACTTCATGTTGAGCAAGGCCCCGCCGGCCTTGATGTGGTCCATCTTGGCCGCGGACTTGAGCACGGCGGTGGGTCCGTTGCGATCTGCGCCCTGGACGGGCGAAATGCCCTCGGACAGAGGCAGTCCGGCCTTTCGGCCGTCGGGCATTGCCCCGGTCACCGAGCCGAAGTACACGTGGCAGGTGGTTGGGAGCATCTCCACGCGGTAGTGGCCGCCTTTGCTGTTGGGCCGGCCATCGAGATCCTCGACCAGCATGTCGAATACCGCGACCGCCAGATGGTCGGCCGCGTCGTCGTCGTTGCCGTATCGATGGGTCTTGTTGACCAGTCGCTGGCGCAGGATCTCGTGTCTCTCGAAGTTAGCGTCGAGGGCCGCGAGTAGTTCGGCGGGGGTGATGGCCTGGTCCTGGAACACGAGCTGGCGGATGGCGGACAGGCAGTCGGTGAGGCTGCCGATGCCGACGAACTGGATGTAGGTGTTGTTGTACCGGGCTCCGCCGGCGTTATAGTCCAGCCCCTTGCGGATGCAGTCGTCGGTGATCACCGACAGGAACGGTGCCGGCATCAGCGTGGCGTACATCTGCTCGATGACCTGGTTGCCGCGGATCTTGAGGTCGATGAAGTGCCGCACTTGCCGCCGGAACGCAGTAAAGAGCTCCCCGAAACTCCTGTAGGTGGTCAGGGTGCCGGTCTTGAGCCCGAGCTGCCGGCCGGTGCCCGGATCGACGCCGTCGTGCAGGGTCAGCTCGAGGATTTTGACCAGGTTGAAATAACCGGTGAGGATGTAAGCCTCCTTGCCGAACGCTCCGGTTTCGACGCATCCGCTGCATCCTCCGGCCCGGGCATCTGCGAGCGTCTTGCCTTGACGGAGCTGCTCCTCGACCACGGCGTCGGCGTTGAAGATCGAGGGAAATCCGTACCCATTCCGGAGCACGCGCAGCGTGTGCTTGAGAACCGCGTCGGGGGTCTTGCGCGAGAGCTGGACATTCGAGCTCGGCTGGAGCAGGTGCATCTCCTCGACAATATCGAGCAGGAGGTGGGTCAGTTCATTCGAGCCGTCGGACCCGTCGGGAAGCAGGCCGGCGAGGTTGATGTTGGCGAAATCGGTATAGGTACCGCTTTCCTCGGCGGTGACGCCAACTTTGGGTGGCGCGGGGTGGTTGTTGAATTTGACGAAGAACGCCTCAAGCAGTTCGCGGGCGGAATCACGGGTGAGCTCGCCCATTTCCAGCCCGCGGCGATAGAACGGCAGCAGATGCTGGTCCAGGTGGCCGGGGCTGAACGAGTCCCAGCCGTTGAGCTCGGTGATGACCGCGAGATGGCAGAACCAGTAGTACTGCAGGGCCTCGTGGAAATCGCGCGGGGCGTGGGCGGGCACGTGGGTGCAGACGTCGGCGATCTTCTCCAGTTCCGCACGCCGGCGAGGGTTCGATTCCGCTGCGGCCCGGTGACGGGCGAGTTCCGCGTGCCGCCGGGCGAGGAGGATCATGGCGTCGCAGGCGATGTCCATGGCCAGGAGTTGTTCGCGCTTCGCGTACGCCAGCGGATCAGTGAGCGGATCCAAACCGGCCAGGGTGTCAGCGATGTCCTGCTTGAAGTCGAGCATGCCTTTGCGGTAGATCTTGTCGTCGAGCACGGTGTGACCTGGTGCGCGCTGTTCCATGAATTCGGTGAACAGGCCCGCCCGGTAAGCATCGAGCCACTCGGGGGTCATGACCTTGAAGATCCGGTCGCGGATGCTGCGGTCCCGCCAGTAGGGGATGATCTTGTCGGCGTAGGCCTTCATGCACTCCTCGGAAACCGCGTAGCTCGTCTTCGGTCGGGAGTTGAGGATGCGCAGATCTTCCAGGCTGTGACAGGTGAGCTCGGGATAGGTCGGTACCGACTTGGGGGCCGGACCGCGCTCGCCGACGATCAGCTCCTCGTCCCCCAGGCAGATCGTCTTGTGCTCGCAGAGGTCGTGGAAAGACCGCCCGCGCATGACTGGCACCGAGAACTTGCCCTCGTTGGCCAAGTAGAAGTCGGTCAGGAGGCTGGCCCGTTCGTGGGAGAGGTGGGGCTTGGCATCGAGGCTCGCTTTTCGGAGTCTGGCGGTACGTTCGGTCATGGTTTTACCTTCCGATCATCACTTCGAGGCCGGCGGCTTGAAACACGCGGGCAGCCCGGTCCAGCTGTTCCGGATCCGGGGCGCGGGTTCCGTTCATCCGGTAGGGCCGGCCGAGCCTGCGGCTCTTGTGCATGCCCAGCTCGTGGTAGGGTAGCAGGCACAGTCGGCGGACGCCCGGGACGCCGGCCGCGAATCGGGCGATGCTCGCCAGTTCGGTCGCGTCGTCGTTCACCCCGGGTATGAGCGGCACGCGAATCCAGATCGTGCGGTGCCGACGGCTGAGGACAAGCAGGTTCTCGAGGATCGTCGCGTTCGACACCCCGGTGTATCGGACATGGCGGGCATCGTCCATCAGCTTGAGGTCATACAGTACCAGGTCGGCCAGTTCCGCGACGGCGAGAAGCGGCTCTTGCGGGGCATAGCCGCTCGTGTCGATGGCGGTATGGATGCCTTCGTCGCGGCAGGCACGGAGCACGCTTCGGGCGAAGTCGTGCTGCATGGCCGGTTCACCGCCGGACAGGCTGACACCGCCGCCCGATTCCTCGTAGAAAACGAGGTCTTTGCGGATTTCCGTGAGTACCTGCCGGGTGGTCATGGTTCGGCCGGCCATCTGGCGGGCGTCGGTTGGGCAAGCCTCGACACACGCCCCGCACCGGGTGCACGGCCCGGCCAGATCGGTCGGACAGGCCTCGCGGCAGTGTCCGCACCGCATGCAGCGGTTCTCGACGACGATGATTTCCTGCTCGTGCGACCGGCTCTCCGGGTTGTGGCACCACCAGCAGTCCAGCGGACACCCTTTGAGGAAGACCGTGGTGCGGATGCCGGGTCCATCCTGGAGCGAGTACCGCTGAATGTTGAGCACGACTCCGCTTGTCAAGACGAGTACTCCAGCCGCTGGCACGCTCACCGATGTGGGGCCCCACGCGTTCCATTGTAGAATCGTTGGCGATCCAAGGCAACCAGGCCTTCGGCTTCCGCAGGGCCTCGGTCTGCCGCATGGACCCGGCCTGTTCGGGACGGTATGATGCGTTTGTTCCAGGTCGACCGGTTCACAGGTCACGTTCAACGGAGGAGTAAGTCATGCTTAGAACTATGCAGATCCTCATGTTGTTTCTGGTGTTCGGTTCCATCGCCGCAGCGGAGGACAGGGTCGAGCTGAGCTACAGGGCGGAGCCCAGTTTCCAGCTGACTGTCAGCGTCGAGGGAACGGCCGAGGGACACGTGTTAGGTCTTCCCAACACGGGGAAGCTGGTCCTGGTCAGCAGGGAGAAGCGCAAGCTGCTGGCCCAGATGAGCGAGGTGCCGGCGGGTGAAACCGCAAGCCTGAAGATGACCGGCGAGTCATCGAGCGAAAGTACGGTCAACGGCAACACGCGCGATCCCATGACCGAGGCCGTCGGGCCGGTCGTCTTCACATTCGATCGGCGGGGCCAGGTGGTTCGTACCGAGGTTGACCCGTTCGAGGCCTCGCCACAGAACTTGATGCGGTTCCGCTGGTGGCGCTACATTGTGCAGCAGCTCGATCTTCCGCCGGTTCTGCCGGAAGAGCCCGTCGCTCCCGGAGCGACCTGGACGGCCGCCGCGAACCTCACCGGTCCCGACGGCAAACCCCTCAAGGCCAAGCAGGAGTTTCGCTTCCTGGGAACCAGCGACGAGTCGGAGGTCCGGACCGCCTGGCTGCGTGGCGAGATCATGGTCCCTCTGGAACTCAGCTTCAAGTCGGACGAGGGTGTGTACCAAGTTGAAGGCAAGGTTCGCATCGACAAGCTGTATGCCTTTGACATCGACAAGGGCTTGCCCCTCGGCAGCACCGACCGGGCGGTCATTGACATGTCGATCACCGCCAAGCGAGCGGAAGGAGAGGAGTTTCGCTCGCAACTGTACATGCGCGCCGATGGCAAGACGACCATGAAACCGAAGACCGACGAGCTCGGGACGGCCGACGTCAAGAAGCCGGAGTCCGAACAAACGAAGGACAAGTAGCTCCTTGCCGGCTCCGGCGACCCCGGGTGATGAGAGAGCATCCCCTCAATCCGTTGCCTCTTTGTATCGGCGCTTGTACTCGTCCCGCTCTCTCTTGAGCTCGTCCTTCTCGCGCTCCAACTTCTCGACCTTGGCCTCGAGATAGCGGTTTCGCTCGTAGGCTTCCCCGAGTCGTTGACGGGCCTCGTCATGGCTTTGCGTCGGCGGAACGCGGCTCGAATCCACCCGGTGCGGATGGTTGCCGATGCTGATCGACTCGGGGGCCTTGACGCTCACGCAGCCCCCGAGCCAAAGGCCTGTCGCCAGGAGAGCCGCTAAACCCACAGTAACCGGTTTGACTTTCAACATGATTGATCCTCCGCCAGATTGTACCCCGGGCCCGGGTTTCACGTAAGCAGACAGATGCGGTTGCCTGAGGTCAGCGTCGCAAGGCGGTTTGAGCTGGCGGCCATCACCCGGTGATTCTTGATTCGGTGGTGCCACGCCCCGGCGATGGCGCGTTCGGCAGCGGGGAGGCGGTTCGTGCCCGTTGACTCAGGGATGGTCGGAACCGATAGCTGACGGATAACCGCGGTTCTTCTTGCAGCGAGGTTGGAGTCGCTATACATATGCCCACTGGCTTTAAGGAGAAACACATGGCTGACAAGCATGTCATCTACGGTATTCACGTGACCGACCGGGCCCACAACGCGAGCGGGGTTCAGAAGATCCTCAGCGAGTACGGATGCAATATCAGGACACGGCTCGGGCTGCACGAGGCATCGAACAACGTGTGCTCGCCGAATGGTCTGATTCTGCTGGAGATGGTCGGCGACGAAGCGCTCTGCGGCCAGATGGCCGCCAAGGTCGCGGCTCTTGCGGGTATCGAAGTACAGAGCATGGTCTTTGATCATCCGTGACCTGGGGCAGCAGGCAGGGTCCAGGGGAGCTGCCGTGCTGACGGGGGGGTGTCGCCGGATAGCGGAAGGCCGCCAGGATACTGAGACTCAGTCTCATATTGCGGCTTGGCCTCCCGGTTCTCGGCCGCATGGAGGGCGATGGCGGTCTGCCTTTGGGCGTTCTCGGGCGGCTTGCGGACACCCGGGAAAACGGGCACAATGTGGGTTCGCGACAGACTGTCGGGTAGGTGAGCGTGCGCCCTGCCAAGCCGGCGTGCCGTGAGTGTCGCTCGCTTTGCCTGGCTGGCCGGGCGGGCCCACAGCCAACCTTGGAAGCGACGGTAGTAATCGCCGGGCAGAATCCGTGACGACCAAAGTACCGCCTTCAAGCGGTCGCCGAGACCGCCGGGCGGGATTTCGCTAAAAGGAGACGATGGATGGCCAAACGAATCATGACACTGGACGGCAACGAAGCTGCCGCCTCCGTAGCTTACCGCACGAGCGAGGTGATCGCGATCTACCCGATCACGCCGTCTTCGCCGATGGGCGAGTTCTCCGACGAATGGGCGTCGAAGCAAATGCGCAACATCTGGGGGACCATTCCTCAGGTGACGGAGATGCAGTCCGAAGGCGGAGCGGCGGGTGCCGTCCACGGCGCGTTGCAGGCGGGGGCGCTGGCCACCACATTCACCGCGTCGCAGGGCCTCCTGCTGATGATCCCGAACATGTACAAGATCGCCGGCGAACTGACCGCGTTCTGCATGCACGTGACCGCCCGCACCCTGGCCACGCATGCCCTGTCGATTTTCGGCGATCACTCCGATGTCATGGCCTGCCGGCAGATCGGTTTCGCCATGCTCTGCTCGGGTTCGGTGCAGGAAGCCCATGACCTGGCCTGTGTCGCTCACGCCGCCACGCTCAAGAGCCGCATCCCGTTCCTGCACTTCTTCGACGGTTTCCGCACGTCGCATGAAGTGTCCAAGATCGAGATGATCTCCGACGAAGACCTTTTATTCATGATGGACCAGGCCGCGATCAAGGCTCACCGCGAGCGGGCCTTGACCCCCGACAAGCCGAAGATACGCGGCACTGCCCAGAACCCCGACACCTTCTTCCAGACCCGCGAAGCGTGCAACAAGTTCTTCGACGCCTGCCCGGACATTGTCCAGCAGGCCATGGATCAGTTCGGCGGGCGCCTCGGACGCAAGTACAACCTCTTCGACTACGTGGGCGCTCCCGACGCCGAACGGGTCATCGTCATGATGGGCTCCGGTGCCGAGACCGCTCACGAGACCGTAGACTACCTCGTCGGCAAGGGCGAGAAGATCGGCCTGATCAAAGTCCGGCTTTTCCGCCCGTTCTCGATCCCGCACCTGGTCAAGGTCCTGCCGAAGTCGGTCAAGAAGATCGCCGTCCTGGACCGCACCAAGGAACCGGGCGGAGTCGGCGAACCGCTCTACCAGGACGTCGTCACCGCTCTTCGCGAAACCAAGGACTCCGGCAAGCTGGCCATGGCCGAGCCGACCATCATCGGTGGTCGCTACGGCCTGTCGAGCAAGGAGTTCACGCCGGCCATGGTCAAGGCGGTCTACGATGAGTTGGCCAAGGCCTCGTCCAAGCGGCACTTCACCGTGGGCATCAACGATGACGTCACCCACCTGTCTCTGGACCTCGATGAGCACTTCGATATCGAAGGCAAGAGCGTGGTCCGGGCGGTCTTTTTCGGCCTGGGGGCGGATGGCACGGTCGGGGCGAACAAGAACTCGATCAAGATCATCGGCGAGGAGACCGACAACTTCGCTCAGGGCTACTTCGTCTACGACTCCAAGAAGTCCGGGGCGATGACCATCTCGCACCTGCGGTTCGGGCCGGGCTACATCCGCCCGCCGTACCTCATCAGCAAGGCCAGCTTTGTTGCCTGCCACCAGTTCGTGTTCCTTGAGAAATACGACGTCCTGTGCTACGCGGCGCCGGGCGCGACCTTCCTGCTCAACGCGCCCTACTCGGCGGAAACCGTCTGGGATCATCTGCCCCTCGAGGTTCAGGAGGAGATCATCGCCAAGAAGCTGAAGTTCTATGTCATCGACGGTTACGAAGTGGCCAAGGCGACGGGGATGGGCAGCCGAGTCAACACCATCATGCAGACCTGCTTCTTCGCGATCTCGGGCGTTCTCCAGAGAGACGAGGCCATCACCAAGATCAAGGAGACGATCAAGAAGACCTATGGCAAAAAGGGCGACGAGGTGGTCAAGCGGAATTACGCCGCGGTCGACGACACCATTGCCCACCTGCACGAGGTCAAGGTGCCGGCCAAAGTCACGGCCACGTTCCGCCGTCCCTCGATCGTCAGCGACAAGGCGCCGAGCTTCGTTCGCGAGGTGATCGCCCCAATGATGGCGTTCAAGGGTGATCTGCTCCCGGTCAGCGCCTTTCCGCCGGACGGCACCTTCGACACGGCGACCACGCAGTGGGAGAAACGCAATATCGCCCTCGAGATACCCATCTGGGATCCGGCGGTCTGCATTCAGTGCAACAAGTGCGCGATCATCTGCCCGCACGCCGCCATCCGTTCGAAAGTCTATGCCCCATCGGAGCTGGCCAAGGCTCCCGAGGCGTTCCGCTCGGCCGACTACAAGGCCAAGGACTTCGCGGGCATGAAGTTCACCATTCAGGTCGCTCCCGAGGATTGCACCGGCTGCAAGCTCTGTATCCAGGCTTGCCCGGCCAAGGACAAGAGCAATCCCAAGCACAAGGCGATCAACATGGAAGCCCAGTTGCCGCTCCGCGAACGCGAGCGGGCCAACTACGACTTCTTCCTTGGCATCCCCGATCCCGACCGCAGTGCGATCGACAAGGTCAACGTCAAGAGCTCGCAGTTCTTCCGCCCACTGTTCGAGTACAGCGGGGCGTGCGCCGGCTGCGGCGAGACGCCCTACGTCAAGCTGCTCAGCCAGCTCTTCGGCGATCGCCTGATGATCGGCAACGCCACCGGCTGCAGTTCCATCTACGGCGGCAACCTGCCCACCACGCCGTACTGCAAGGACGCCAACGGGCGCGGCCCGGCCTGGGCCAACTCCCTGTTTGAGGACAACGCCGAGTTCGGCTTCGGGATGCGTGCGGCCATCGACAAGCACCACGAGCAGGCCCGTGAACTGGTAACCAAGCTGGGTGCCAGGATCGGCGACAACTTGGTCGCCGAGCTGCTCGGCGCCGACCAGACCACCGAGGCCGGGATCAAGGCGCAGCGCGATCGGGTCGCCGCCCTGAAGGCCAAGCTGGCCACCCTTCAGGAGGACGATGCCGCACGTCTGACCATCCTGGCGGATTATCTCGTGCGCAAGTCGGTCTGGATGCTGGGCGGTGATGGCTGGGCGTATGACATCGGGTACGGTGGCCTTGATCACGTCTTCTCGATGCCGCGGGACATCAATATCCTGGTGCTGGACACCGAGGTGTACTCGAACACCGGCGGGCAGGCGTCCAAGGCCACCCCCATCGGGGCCGCCGCCAAGTTCGCCTCGGCCGGCAAGTCGGTCGGCAAGAAGGATCTGGGCCTGATGGCCATGAGCTACGGGCACGTCTACGTGGCCAGCGTGGCGATTGGGGCCAAGGACACCCATACGGTCCAGGCCTTCGTCGAGGCCGAGTCCTACCCCGGTCCATCGATCATCATTGCCTACAGCCACTGCATTGCTCACGGCTACGATCTGGCCTTCGGCCTTGAGCAGCAGAAGCTGGCGGTCAACAGCGGCGTCTGGCCGCTTTACCGCTACGACCCGCGACGGGTTCTCAACGGCGAACCGCCGCTCATCCTCGACTCGACGCCGGGTGAGACCAAGGTCAGCGAGTATATGCGGAACGAAACTCGTTTCCGGATGGTCGAGAAGATGAATCCGGAACGATTCCAGAAGCTCTCGGTCATGGCCGCCGAGGCCTCCGCCAGACGACTGGCCGTCTATGATCATATGGCCAAGCTGACCGTTCCCAAGTCCAACGGCGGCAAGAGCGAGTAGCGTGTAGCGACTGGATGTCGGGAAGCGGAGTCAGCCGGCTCTGCTTCTCGACGCGGGTGAATACCCCGAAACCGAAGAGTCGATGATTGGCTGCTGATAACCGATAACCGACAACCCTCAATGGAGGTCCCGTTCATGGATCTTTCCACGCATTACCTCGGATTCAAGCTTACCCACCCGTTCATGTGTGGTGCGTCGCCGCTGGCGGACAAACTCGACAACGTCCGGAAGATGGAAGACGCCGGTGCGGCGGCGATCGTCATGCGCTCCCTGTTTGAGGAGCAGTTGATTGCCGAGGGGCTGGCGACGGCCAGTGCGATGGATGGCCCGGCCGAGTCCTTCGCCGAGGCGCTCTCGTATCTGCCTCAGCCGGACGAGTTCGTTCTGGGGCCGGATGAGTACCTGGAGCAGATTCGCAAGGTCAAACAGGCGGTGAAGGTGCCGGTGATCGCCTCGTTGAACGGCACGACGCTGGGTGGCTGGCTGGACTACGCCAAGCGGATGCAGCAAGCCGGAGCCGATGCTCTGGAACTCAACGTCTACTACCTGGCAACGGACATGACCGAGCCCGGCGAGGCCGTGGTGAAGCGTACCGTGGACATGGTCCGGTCGGTCAAGAAGACGGTCACCGTTCCGGTGGCCGTGAAGCTATCGCCGTACTACTCCTCCTTCGCCAACGTGGCCAAGCAGCTCGACGCGGCCGGGGTGGATGGCATGGTGCTGTTCAACCGGTTCTACCAGCCGGATATTGACGTCGAGACGCTGGAAGTGCTCTCGGATCTGAACTTGTCCTCGTCGGGCGCGTTGCTGCTTCGCCTGCGGTGGCTGGCGATCCTGTCGGGGCGGATTCAAGCCGATCTGGCAGTGACCGGCGGCGTGCACACCTGCCTCGACGGGGTCAAGGCGGTGATGTGCGGGGCGCACGCAGTCCAGATGGTGTCGGCCCTGTTGCAGCGCGGTCCGCAGCACCTGAAGACCATTCGGCAAGACGTCGCCCAGTGGCTGGAGGAACACGAGTACGATTCGCTGGCCCAGATGCAGGGTAGCATGAGTTTGCTGAAGGTGCCAAATCCGAAGGCCTACGAACGCGCCAACTACATGCACATTCTGCAAAGCTGGCAGCCGGCGTAGGCTTGAGCAGAGACCCTGGACACTGAGAGGATGCTGATCTCATGGCTCGTAGTGCAAAGTCCAATTCCAGCAAGCCGGAGATGAACCAGGCCGCCGGCCCGGCCGAGACCGGACGGACGGTGCGTGATCTGGAGCCGCTGTTCGCCCCGCAGTCCATCGCGGTGATCGGCGCGTCTCGTCGTCTGGGAACCGCCGGGAGCGAGATTCTCAAGAACCTGGTGATCGGTTCCTTCGGTGGGGTGATCTACCCGGTGAACCCCAAGTCGAAGAGCCTCATGGGCATCCGGTGTGTGCCCGCGGCTTCGGCCATCGACGACCAGGTGGATTTAGCGGTGGTCATCGTGCCCTCCAACTCGGTCGAAGCCGTGTTGAGCGAGTGTGCCGACCACGGAACCAAGCACTTCATCGTGATATCCGCGGGCTTCAAGGAAGTGGGCGGCGAGGGCGTGGAGCGGGAGAATCGGCTGAAGGCTCTGGCCAAGGAACGCGGGCTGTCGATCCTGGGCCCCAACTGCCTGGGCTTGATCAACACTGCGCCGGGAGTGAGCATGAACGCGGCCTTCGGTGGTGCCCTGCCCAAGGCCGGGTGCATGGGCCTGATCAGCCAGAGCGGTGCCTTGGCCGCCGCCCTCCTGGACTACGCCAAGGGGCGAGGGATTGGCTTCTCCCGGTTTGTCAGCTTCGGCAACAAGGCCGACATCAACGAGATCGACCTGCTCCAGTCTCTGGCCGGCGACCCGGCGACCAAGGTCATCCTGATGTATGTCGAGGATCTGTCCAGCGGCCAGGCCTTCGTTGACGTGGCCCATTCGATCACCCACGGGCGCAATCCGAAGCCGATCCTGGCGATCAAGACTGGCCGCACCCAGGAAGGCGCCGCCGCCGCGGCGTCCCACACTGGCTCACTGGCCGGCTCGGACGAGGTCTACGACGCGGTGTTCTCCCAGGCCGGCGTGATCCGCGTGGAGAGCGTCGAGGATCTGTTCGACTATGCCGAGGTCTTTGCCGAGCCGACCTTGCCCCGCGGCCGGAAAACGGCGATCATCACCAACGCAGGCGGTCCGGGGATCATGGCCACGGATGCGTGCATTCGGTATGGCCTCAAGCTCTCCAAGTTCCAGGAATACACCATCAAGTCGCTCAAGTTCCAGATGCCGCCCACCGGGAGTCTCAAGAATCCCGTGGATGTCATTGGAGACGCGCGCCATGACCGCTATCGGGCGGCCCTGGATGCGGTCACGGCCGATGAGGAAGTCGACCAGGTCATGGTCCTGGTCACTCCTCAGGCGATGACCAATGCCAAGGAAATCGCCGAGGTCGTGGTCGAGATGGAGAGCTACTGCGAGAAGCCGATTGTGGCTTGCATGATGGGTGAAAGCGACGTCGAGCCGGGTGTTCGGGTGCTCAAGGAGCACGGCGTTCCGACGTATCAGTTTCCTGAGAACGCCATGCGATCGATGGCCGCCAAGGCCCGTTTTGCCGAGTGGATTCGTTCCCCGATCCTCGACTACCGCCGGTTCGAGGTCAACCGGGCCGCGGTGGATGAACTGTTCCGGCAGGAGACGGCCGCTGGACGCAACCAGCTGGTTGAGGTGCGGGCTTTGGAGGCTTTCACCTACTATGGCTTCCCAATCGTACCCTACAAGCTAGCCAAGTCGGCGGACGAGGCCGCGGCCGCCGCGATCGAGATGGGTTTCCCCGTGGTGATGAAGATCTCCGGCCCGAAGATTCTGCACAAGACCGATGTCGGCGGCGTGAAGCTCAATTTGACCGACGAAGCCTCGGTTCGCGCAACCTACGAGGCCATGATTCAGTCCGTTCGGGGCAAGCTGGGCAGCGAGGTCGAGATCTGGGGCGTTCTCGTTCAGAAGATGCTGCAGCCCGGCAAGGAGATCATTCTGGGAGTGACCCGCGACCCGCGATTCGGGCCTCTGCTCATGTTCGGACTCGGCGGCATCTACACCGAGGCCCTGCGAGACGTGGCCTTCCGCCTCGCGCCGATCCGGGAGAACGTGTCTTTGGAGATGATCAAGGATATTCGCTCCTACCGCCTGCTCGAAGGCGTGCGCGGCGAGCCCCCTTCGGATCTGACGGCCATTGCCGACTGTCTCATGCGGCTCTCGCAAATGGTCACGGACAATCCCAGGATCAAGGAACTTGACATCAACCCGCTCATCGTCTACCCCCGTGGCAAGGGATGCATGGTAGCCGATGCCCGGATTATTCTGTCGGAGAGCTAACCGATGAGCCAACCTTGGCGTGAACGATATGCAGACAAGACGGTGGAGGCCGCATTCGCCCTGCGCAAGATCAAGCCCGGAGATCGGGTCTTCATCGGCTCGGCCTGCGGGGAGCCCCAGCACTTGGTCCACTCCTTGTGCGACGCCGGCAGCCATCTGGCCGACACGGAGCTCATCCAGGTCCTGACCTTCGGTGTGGCCCCCTATACCGATCCGCAATATGCCGCCAACTTTCGAGCGAACGCGTTCTTCATCGGGGCCAGTCTGCGCGATTCAGTCAACCAGGCCCGGGCCGACTACACGCCGATCTTCCTGTCGCAGGTGCCCGATCTGTTCAAGTCGCGACGGGTGCCCATCGACGTGGCCTTGGTCACGGTCAGTCCTCCTGACGAGCACGGATTCTGCAGCCTTGGGGTGTCCGTGGATATCACCAAGGCCGCGGTCGAGTCGGCCGAGGTAGTGATCGCCCAGGTCAACACGAACATGCCGCGGGTGTTGGGCAACAGCTTCATCCACGTGCGGCAGATTGACTACCTCGTGGCACACGACGAGCCTTTGCTGGAGTGGCCCGGCCTTGCCGGAGATGATGAGGTCACTCGCAAGATCGCTGCCAACATCGCCCGCTTGATCTCCGATGGCGCCACCCTCCAACTCGGCATCGGCCGAATTCCCGACGCCGTGCTGGCGCTGCTGACCGACCGGAACGATCTGGGTATTCACACCGAGATGTTCTCCGACGGCGTGATGAAACTGGCCAAGGCCGGCAACATCACGGGCAAGTACAAGACCCTCCACGCCGGGAAGATCGTCGGCAGTTTCGCTGCGGGATCGAAGACGCTTTTCGACTTCGTGGACAACAACCCGATGATCGAGATGCACCCCTCCGACTACACCAATGACCCGTTCGTCATCGCCCAGCACGACAATCTGACGGCCATCAACTCGGCCCTGGAAATTGATCTCACCGGCCAGGTCTGCGCTGATTCGCTGGGCAACAGTTTCTACAGCGGCATCGGTGGCCACGCGGATTTCGTGCGCGGGGCGGCCATGGCCCGGAACGGCCAGCCGATCATCGCCATGCCCAGTACCGCCGTCACCGCCGACGGAGTCCGCTCTCGTATCGTGGCGGCGCTTCAGGAAGGAGCCGGCGTGGTCACGACCCGTGGCGACATTCACTACATCGCGACGGAATACGGCGTGGCCTACCTGCATGGCCGCAACCTCCGCGAGCGGGCGATGTCCCTGATTGGTATCGCCCACCCCGACTTCCGGGGCGAGTTGTTGTTTGCCGCCAAGAGACGGAGAATCGTCTACGCCAATCAGATCTTGCCGCCGACGTCGAGACCCTATCCCGCGGAGATGGAAGCGACCACGACACTGAACGATGGTACGGAGATCATGGTTCGGCCGATTCGCCCGGACGACGAACGCCTGATCAAGGAGATGTTCTACTCGTTCAGCGAGAAGACGGTATACCTTCGGTACCACAACACGCTTAAGTCGATGCCCCACAATAAGTTACAGGTGTTCTGCAACGTCGATTACGATACCGAGATGGCTTTGATTGGCGTGACCGGCGTGGCGGGCAGCGAGGAAGTGATCGGTGTTGGACGGTACATGACCGACGCCGCCAAACGCTCGGCAGAGATGGCTTTCGTGGTTCGCGACGACTATCAGCGCAAGGGGTTGGGGTCGTTCTTGTTCAAGCGATTGGTCGAACTCGCCCAGGCCCAGGGCCTCCGCAAGTTCCATGCTGAGGTCCTGGCCGAGAACAGCGGAATGCTGAAAATCTTCCATCGCTCCGGCCTGAAAGTCGAAACGACTACAGAAGAAGGGGTGGTTGGTGTCGATATGCAGATACCGGAGCCGCCGGCGATGCATCAACCCCAGTAGGGCGGTGGCGTGGCCTCGGGTGTTCTTGCATGTCTCGGACGAACGGCGAGGAATTTGATTTCCGCCCGGAGGACAGGTAATCTGTGTGGGTGCGGGCCCGGGGATCCTGTCCCGGCAGCTTCTAAAACCCCGAAACCGCCTCACATCGCGGTCAGTGGGGTCGTGTGACGGATCACATTCTGGTTGTCGCTTGAGGAGATAGGACTCATGAAAAGAGCGCACATGGTGGGTAGGGCGATGAGGAAACTGGCTGTCGTAGGTGCGATGGTCATTGGCGGCAGTTTTGTGTTCGGCGGCTGTACCCTCACGACCGTCAGGGATCAGATCGTGTCGGGTGGACTGGCTGCCATCAACGCCACGGCGAAGGAAGCTGTGGGTGCCCTGATTCCGACCTTCGCCGAGTTCTTCCCGAGGATTCCGAACACCTCGCCGCTTTTCAACAGCTGGGGCCTTTGATCCAATGATCAGACGCCGTCTCGTGGGTGAGGCGTTTGTCTGACTGCTTTCGCGATTGACGAAAGGACGGGCTGTTCCTCGTTGAAGCGAGGAGCAGCCCGTTTACGCGTCTGGCTCTCTTCGGGGGGTGGGCTTGGTGTCGTCACCCGCTTCATACCGATGATCCTTGCCCCGTGCTGCTCCCAACCGCCCGGGCCGGGCCTCACCGTCGCTGGGCCTCGGCCTTGCGGTGGGTGGTGACGACCTCCTCCTGTACATCGCGCGGTGTCCGGCGATAGCAGGCGAATTCCATGGTGAATGTGCCCTTGCCCTGAGTGGCCGACCGCAGATCGGTCGCATAGCCGAACATGTTGGCGAGCGGAACCTCAGCGTTGATGACGGTGACATTCTGCTTCAGCTCGCTGCCCAGGATGATCCCGCGGCGGCTGGACAGATCGCCGACTACGCTGCCCTGGTATTCGGGCGGCGCCTCGACCTCGACCTTCACGATCGGCTCGAGCAGGGCGGGCTGCGACCGTTTGAACGCTTCGACGAACGCGTCTCGGGCGCAGATCTGGAACGCCAGGTCGGAGGAGTCGACCGAGTGGTAGGTGCCGTCCTCGAGCAGGATCTTGACCTTCACGATCTCGAAGCCGGCCAGCGGGCCCTTGCCCCGGGCGCTCTGGAAGCCCTTGTCGCAGGACGGAATGTACTCGGTCGGGATTCGCCCGCCCTTGACCGTGCTCTCGAACTCGTAGTCGTCTTCGGCGCCATGCGGGAGCGGAATGAGCTTGCCGACGACATGGGCATACTGACCGGACCCGCCGGTCTGCTTGCGATGCTTGTAGTCAAAAGGCGTCTCGCGGGTCGGGGCCTCGCGGTAGCTGACCTGCGGAGCCCCCACCTCGATCTTGATCTTCTGTTCTCGCCGCAGCCGTTCAATGTAGATGTCCAGGTGCAGCTCGCCCATGCCGGAGATGATAGTCTCGCCGGTCTTCTCGTCGGTATGGGTGTGGAACGTCGGGTCCTCGCGGCAGAACCGGTGTAGTGTCTTGCTCAGCTTGTCACGATCGGTGCTCTGGGCGGGCTTGATGGACAGGGAGATGACCGGCTCGGCCACATGGATGCTCTCCAGCGAGTAGTTGTGCGCCGTGTCGCAGATGGTGTCGCCCGAACTGCATTCCACGCCGATCAGGGCGACGATGTCGCCGGCCTCGGCCACGTCGATGTCCTCGCGCTCGTTGGCGTGCATCCGCAAGATGCGCCCGACGCGCTGTTTCTTGCCCGCCCGGCTGTTGTAGTACGTTCCCCCGCGGACAATTCGGCCCTGGTACACGCGGGTGAAGGTCAGCTGCCCGAACGACTCCTCGACGATCTTGAACGCCATCGCGACGGCCGAGCCGTCCGGATCGGCGCTCAACGTCATCTCCGCCCCCTGGTTCCGGTTGTCGCGGGCGTAGATCACCCGATCCAGCGGGCTGGGCAGATAGCGGGTGACGGCATCCAGGAGGGGCTGCACTCCCCGGTTCTTGAAGGCCGAGCCCATCAGCACCGGTGTGATCTCCCGGGCAATGGTCTGCTCGCGGACGATCCGGTGGATCAGCTCCTCGTCGATGGGTTTCTCCTCGAGCATGAACTCCATGAGTTCGTCGCTGTAGAGTGAGAGCGTGTCGAGCATTCCGTGGCGGGCCCGGTCCGCCGCCTCGCGGAGCTCCGCGGGGATCTCCTCCATGCGAATGTGCTCGCCGTTTTCTCCCTCGAAGTAGAGGGCTTTCATCGCGATCAGGTCCACCACCCCTTGGTGGTGTCCTTCCAGTCCGATGGGGATCTGCAGGGGTACGCCGGTGTGTCCCAGCTTGGTCTCGATCTCGTTGACCACGCGCGCGGGATCGGCGCCCACCCGGTCGCACTTGTTGATGAACGCGATGCGGGGCACGCTGTAACGCTTCATCTGCCGATCGACGGTGAGCGACTGCGACTGCACGCCGCCGACGGCGCACAGCACCAGGACGGCGCCGTCCAGAACGCGCAGCGAACGCTCGACCTCGATGGTAAAATCGACGTGACCCGGCGTGTCGATGATGTTGATGGTCTTGTTCCGCCAGCGGACCGTGGTCGCGGCCGACGTGATGGTGATGCCACGCTCTCTCTCGAGCTCCATGTGGTCCATGGTGGCGCCGCGCTCGTCGTCCTTGACGTCGCCCATGCGGTGAATGCGACCCGTGTAGTACAGCATTCGCTCGGTCAAGGTGGTCTTGCCCGAGTCGATGTGGGCCGAGATTCCGATATTTCTCAGATGACGCAGGTTCGACATGACAGCTCGCTTCACCTTTTCACTTCGTGTGTCCTTCCGACGCTCGATGCGGATCACACTCGACCACGACACGCCGGACAAGACGGCTTTGCAGAATACTCAACTCAACCGGTTCATTTCGTGGAAACCCACCTCGGCGGTCCTGGGAATCGACCGCCGATGCCGGTGGCGGGCGATTAGCAGAACAGCCGGAGGGGTGGAAACACCTTCAAATCCAGCCGCATGGCGGTACTTCTCCATGACGAGCTCGTGGCCCCGGGTGCGGAGGGGCGGGCCGATAAACGGCCGGCCGCTACCCTGTCTCAGGCTTCGGCACTGATCGGGGTCAACCGAGCACAGATTCTTAATACTACCACGAAGCCCTTTGCCTTTCAAGGGCCACCCGTTTATCATGCCCGCAACCGCAAAGAACCGGCACCAGCCGGCGGGAGTCGGGCCATGCACGATCGTCCCAGCGTCGTCGTCCTCTACAACCCGGCCAAACCCGATGCCAAGGCGACCACGGCGTCCCTGGTTGAGACCCTTCGCCCCAAGGCGACCGTGCTGGCCACCGGTCCAATCACCGATGTGCTGGCCTGCGTGAACCGGAATCCCGGCCGGATCCTCGTCCTCGGCGGCGACGGCAGCCTGCTCTCCGTCGCTCGCTCGACCGCTCATCTGGGAATCCCGCTCGTCGGTGTCAATTTTGGCAAACTCGGCTTCCTGGCTGAGTTCAGCCTCGACGATGTCGCTGCGTACCTGGATGCTGTCCTGAACGACCCTGCGATTGTCAGTTCCCGCATGATGATCGAGGTGACGATCACTCGCCCGGATGGCTCCTCAGTCCGATCCCTAGCGGTGAATGACTGCGTCGTCAATACCGGGCCACCGTTCCGGATGATCGAGCTGTCGATTGCGATTGACGGCCACTTTCTGACCGATGTCAGCGGCGACGGTCTCATCCTTGCCACCCCCTGCGGATCCACCGCACACAACATGTCCGTCGGCGGACCGATCGTGCATTCGGGCGTGCAGGCCCTGATCATGACTCCGATTGCCCCGCATTCCCTGACCCATCGTCCGCTGGTCATGTCGGGTGAATCGAGCATCGAGGTGCTCGCCCGCCAGGCCAACGCCGGTACGACCGTGGTCATCGATGGGCAAGCCATGTTCCCGCTGGGGATTGGCGACCGGCTCGTTGTTCATCGGGCGGACGTGGCGTTTCAATTGGTCTGCCATCCCACCCAGCACCGCTGGCACACGCTGACTCGGAAGCTCAAGTGGGGACAGTAGCCGGCGTTTTTGTGCCGGATTTCCGAGAGAATTTGCCCATCGTGGTCCTCAACAAGGCTGTTTCCTCCGGTTTTCACCCCTTTCCGGCGTGATTCTGACGAAATTCGTTGATTTTGCCGCGTTTTTTACTGGACGTTGCCTAGGTGAGTGTTTATATTCCCGGTGCGCACGAGCCCGTGTAAGGCTCGCCTTATGTTACAAGGAGGTAGCCATGGCTAAGGCAATGTCAAAATCCGCCGTCGCGGCGGCACTCGCGGAACGAGTGTGTGTTCCCAAGAAGCAGGCCACCTTGTTCCTGCAAGAGCTGGCCGCTCTGGCCTACGATGAGGCCAAGAACAGCTTCACGCTGCCGGGGCTCGGCAAGCTGGTGCTCGTCCAGCGGAAGGCCCGCATGGGCCGCAACCCCGCCACCGGCGAGACCATCAAGATTGCGGCCAAGAAGGTCGTGAAGTTCCGCGTGGCCAAGGCCGCCAAGGACGCGATCCTGGGCGGTGGCGCGCCCAAGAAGGCCGGCAAGAAGTCGGCCAAGAGGAAACGCTGATCCGCCTGCCGGCCGCGTCGATGGAGTGGCATGGCCGATTGAGCGGCCTGCGATTCGGCGACCGGGTCGGCTGTCGGAAAAGCCAATGAAAACGGGGCGTCTCCTGATCAACGAGACGCCCCGTTTGTGCTTACAGTTTCCGGAGTACAGCCCGTCCGGTCGGCGATGGTCCCAGGACGGACGACGAAAGGCCGCTGCTCTACCGCGCGAACTCGGTTGCCCGCATTTCCCTGATCACCGTGACCTTCACTTCGCCCGGGTAGGTCATTTCCGCCTCGATCTGCTTGGCGATGTCGATCGCGGTCTTGGTCGCCAGGCCGTCGGTTACCCGGTTGGCGTCGACGATCACCCGGATCTCGCGTCCGGCTTGTACGGCGTACGCCTGCTTGACGCCGGGGTAGCGGCCGGCGATTTGCTCAAGCTGCTCCAGCCGCTTGATGTAACGTTCCAGCGATTCGCGGCGGCTTCCTGGCCGCGAAGCGCTCACCGCGTCCGCGGCGGCGACCAGCGGCGTGTAGACGCTGGTTGCCTCAATGTCGCCGTGGTGCCCCGCGATGGCGTTGATCACCTCCGGCCGTTCGTTGAACCGTCGGCAGATGTCTGCCCCGATCTGGGGGTGGCCGCCCTCGACCTCATGATCCACCGCCTTGCCGATGTCGTGCAGCAATCCGCATCGCCGGGCAAGGGTGCCGTCCAGGCCGAGTTCGTCGGCCATGATCTGGCACAGGAAAGCGACCTCCATGCAGTGCTGCAGGACGTTCTGCCCGTAACTGGTGCGATAGCTCAGGCGGCCGAGCAGGTCGATCTGCTTGCGGTTCAGGCCGCCGACATTGGCCTCGACCGCGGCTTTCTTGCCCCGCTCGGTGATCTCGCGGGCGACCTGTTCGCTGGTTTCCTGCACGATTTCCTCGATTCGGGTGGGGTGAATGCGGCCGTCCTGGATCAAGTGCTCCAGCGACAGACGGGCGATTTCCCGCCGCACCGGATCGAAAGCGCTGACTACGACCACGCCGGGGGTATCGTCGACGATCACGTCCACGCCCGTGGCCTTCTCGAACGCCCGGATATTGCGGCCTTCGCGGCCGATCACGCGCCCTTTCATGTCGTCCGAGGGGATGTCGACCGTACTGACCGTGGCAGCGCTGGTGTGTTCGGTGGCGTATCGCTGAATGGCGGTGACGACGATCTCACGGGACTTGGCCTGGGCTTCCTCTTTGGCCAGATTGACCGTTTTCTGGACCATCTCGGCCGCATCATGTTCGACCTCGTCCTTCAAGCGGTTGAACAGGAGCTGCTTGGCCTCTTCGATGGACATGCCGCTGATCCGCTGCAGCTGCTCGCGCTGCTGCTTAAGAACCCGGCCGACCTCCTCCTCTCTCTGAGTCAGGCTCGTTTCACGATCCTTGACCCGCTGCTCGCCCTGCTCCAGGGCCCGTTCCTTGGTACTCAGGGTATCCAGCTTCTTGTCGAGATTGTCCGCGCGTTTCTCGAGCTTGCGTTCGAGTTCCTTGATTTCGTCCCGGTCCTTGGCGCTTTGTTTTTCGAACTCCTCCTGTTTCTGGATGAAGTGTCTCTCAGCGTTAACCTGGGCTTTCTCAACGATGACTTCGGCTTGCTTCTGCGCCTCGTTGACGATGCGCTCCGCTTCCTCGAGGGCGGCCACGCGGCGGCGTTTGCTCAACACGGTCAACAGGCCCCAGCCGATGACCACGCCCGCCACAAAGTCGAGGATCCAGAGGGCGATCATCGCGGAGTTGTCCATCGCGATGGGCACTCCCATGATTACCACCTTCTTCCTTATATGATCATCACCCGCCCCGCGAGTCAGCATCCGGCGAACTCATGCCGGCGCCCCGGACTCGGTTGAACCGCAAGGCAGCGATGCTATCCAGTGGGGGATCGGGAAGACGCAAGGAGGGAACCGCGTGGACTTCGCGCACGACCGAAGGCCGGGCGGCGCCACGATTTCAGGTGGACCACCTGTCGGAGGCAGATCGTAACTCCCGCCGATACAACGGGATGAGCAGGCTCACGTCAGAGTCATCCGTTCGGGATACCGCACGAACCACACTCGGGTGCTAGGCATGAGAACGGTCACGCGTTACCCCTGTTGCTTCATCCTCACTCCGGTCATGACACGGGCGAAGAAGTCGCACTCTTGGCACTCTCCGGCGACCTTCGCCCTGACGCTTGCCTGTACCCTCGAACCGCCGCGACTGGCGGACACACGACGATGGCGCCTTCGTACACCTCCGGGCATCGCCCGTGTCATCCACGGCCATCGCCCGACGAATACCTGAGCCCTCAGGCATCCGAGAAGACGCACTCAGCTTAACAAACGCTCCTCATGTCCGGTCGGTGGAGCCTTCTCTATCACCGACCTCGATCCCCATAGGTTACGGCCACCGCCCGCGGCCTCCCTCGGTCTCGCGAAAAGCGGGCCACAACCTCTTGGAGAATAGGTGATTGCGCAACCCGTGCGCACTATTCACGCGTCGTTCATTATAAGTCAGGAATCCGGGACGTCAAGAGAGAAAGCGTCCAGCCTAAGCACAATAAGTTCACCTTCGGCGTATGCCTTCCTGCCCTGCCTCGTTCGTCTTGGTGAGACGGCCCGATTCCTGTCGGAAGGGTGCATTCCCTCTGGGGCAGACGGCCCCGGACGGACCGTCTTCCGCGTCGGGACACGCCGTCGGCTGGCGATGATCTTCCCTGGTCGCCTGGGTCACTGATCGTCACGGCGAGCCGCGGAGGGCAGCCGGCCCCGCTGGCAGCCGGCGAGGAGTCGCTCGGCCTTGGATTGGGCGGAGGCCATCTTTGGCCAGCGGATTTCGGCGTAGCCGGTGACCGATTCGACGCACCGGAGGGCCTCAAGGTAGGCGGCGTACTCCGTTTCAGTCGTCCAGGTGAAAGCATCGACCCGCTGTTCATACCACGCTAAGAAGGCTTGCTCACGGTGCCGCCAGTAGGGAATGATCCGCCGCAGGAAACGCATGTTGCGAAGGACATACAGTGTCCAGTGCGGTACCACGATGTCGATCTGCTTGCCGAAGAACCGCGGGTGGAACGTGCGTCGATACCGCATCTTGTCGCCGTTGGCGGGGTTGACGTTGTAGCGTTGCCGGTCTCGGCGGCGTTTCTCGTAACTGGTCAGGAGGTGGGCGACGAAGAACTCGTCCTTGATCAGCATCAGCTTGGCCAGGTTCCAGATCACCGCCCGGGTAGCCGCGAAACCGTGCCGCTCGTCATCCGCCAGGAAGGTGCGGCGAACACGGTCTACATAGCGCCTCGCGTAGCTCAGGCCGCCCCAGTGAATAAGGTCATAGATGCGGATGGCGATGTCGCGCATCGTTTCTCGATCGAGTTCCCGGCAGGCCCGCAGCGTGGTGTAGGTCATGTGCTTGTAGGCCCGAGCGAGCTTGGTGTCGGGAAGCCGCCGGCTCCCCGTCGGTCCCGGCCGCTCGGAGCGAGGAAGTCTCCGACCGCCGCGAGTGGTCTTGCGGTCTGCCCGGAGGGCCTTCCGGCTGCCGAGCAGACGCATGTTGAGGTAGGCGGCCTTGGCGCGCACCGTTCTGGCCAGCGAACGGGACCGCGTGCTTCGCGATTCGCCGAGCCCGCTCGACTCACCGTCGGCCGCAGCCAGCAGGTCTCCTCGGCTGTCGGCGAAGAGATCGGCGAACAGATCCGGTCGGCAGACGAGTTTTCGCCCTACGTCGAAGGCCCGCAGGTTCTTCTTGAAATCCGCCCGGATAGTACCGCGGATTCCCTCCTTCAGGGCATCCAGCGAGACGGGAATGAGCCCGCGCTGCCAGGCGATTCCCAGCATGGTGATGTTCATGTACAGCTTGGTGCCGAAGATGCGTTCACACAGCAGCGACACGCGGGCCGCGAAGTAGCCGTCCGGTCGGGTGGCCTTCCGCAGGCACAGCTCGAGGTACTCGACGTTGATTTCGTCCCGGCCCATGAGCGTTCGAATCGTGGGGCTGGCATCGGTGTTGACAACCACGGCCGTCCGCTTCGGGCTGGCCACGCGGAACTTCTGCCCGGCATCGATCGCCCGCACCGCCTCCAGCGGGTCCATGCCGATGAGCAGGTCAGCCTTCCCGTACCCAACGACCATGGACGCCACCGGTTCGTTGGCCGGCGTGCCCGGCTCACGACCCCCTGGTGCCGAGGGGGCATCGCTGCTGACCGCTGACTGCTGGCTGTTGGCTGCTCGGGTATACACAATCTGCGAGTAGACCGCCCCATTCCGGATCGCCAGACCCTTCTTGTCGCTGAACTGGACGTGGTAGCCTTCCTGCTGACCGGCCAGGACCAGAATGCTGCCCGCCGTGCCGATCCCCATGCCGCCGACTCCGGCCAGCCAGACTCGCCATGTGTCGCCTTTGAATTGGACGGGGACCTCGGGGATGTCCTCGAGGGCGATCTTGTGTCCCCGGGGCGTGGGCCGGCGCCGGCGGGTGATGATGACTTCCTCGAACGAGGGGCAAGCCTCGACTTTGGCACACGCCCCGTCGTTGACGCACCAGGACAGGTCGGTCTGCACCTTGGGGCCGTAGTCGGTGGGCACCACGGTCAGGCCCGGGCAACCGGTGTTGTTCGTGCACTCCAGGCAGTAGTCGCAGACCTCCGGGGTGACGTTCATGTGCACCTGGCGGCAGACAAAGCCGAACTTCCGCTGCTCGTTGCGCTGGGCCCTGAGCCGCCGACGGTTGAAGGTGATGCCGCACTCCTTGTCGGCGATGATGATCTTGACCCCGTCGGCCAGGATGGTCTGCTCGAGGGTGCGGTTGTATTCCTTGTGATTGTCCGGATCTGTCCGGATGACTGGACACTGCCCGCCGGTGATGGCCCGGACCATCTGCTCGATTTCCTGGGTGGGAATGGGGCGATTGAGCAGGTCGTTTGGTACGGAAGGCAGCGGCTGGTGGCCGGTCATGGCCGTCGTCCCGTTGGCCAGGATGATGTAGGTGATGTCCTGGCAGGCGGCTATCGAGTTGCTGATCGCGGTGAGGCCGGAGTGGAAGAAGGTCGAGTCGCCCATGAACACGACCTGCTTGTTATTGATGAACGGATCGATGCCGCTGCCGGTGCCGCCGCCCAGACCCATGCCGGAGTAGTTGTGCATGAGCTGGGAATTGGGCTCGAACATGAGCATTGTGTAGCAGCCCGTGTCGCCGTGAAAGACCAGGTCGACGGCCCCGCGGCCGTGCCGGCGACGCATGTAACCCTCGTCTGCGAATCGCCTCTTGATCTTCAGTAAAAGTCCGGACGAATCGCGGTGCGGGCAGCCCGGGCAGAATGTTGGAGTGCGTGCCGAGATGCTCGCATCGAACTTAGCGGTTTCGGCAATGACCCGCAGCTCGGAGTCGATGGCCTTGGCCGCCTTGCGGGCCAGCGGTGACTGGATGGACCGCAGGAAGCGCCCGAGGCGATCGGTCACGATCGAGACGTTCAGGCCCTGGACCGACGGAAATCCGCTCGCCTCCTGAGGGAATTGTTTGCCCCACAGTTGTGCGATGCGGCGGCCGCCGGCTTGCGCGTAATGAATCGCGAGTCCTGCCATCTGCTCCTCGATGAACGACCGGCGTTCCTCGATGATGACCAGGTGCTTGAATCGGGCCAGGAGCGGCTCGATCTGCCGCGGGTTGAGCGGGTAGCTCACTGCCAGTTTCAGCACCGGCACGCTGTGCAGAAGCCCGAGATCACTCAGTGACTGGCGAACATATTGCCACGCCATGCCGCTGGTGACGATGGCAACCTCGTTCTGGCCGGGTACGTCGTCGAGGCGGTTGAGGCCGAGCCGTTCGACTTCGCGGAGCAGTCTGTCGAGACGCTGGGGGAGGTCCAGCTCGCGGCGACCGGTCCGCGGAGGCAGGAGCACGCGGCTCTCGAGATCCAGCGTGTCGGTCTGCAGATCGAACCGGTGATTGGCGTTGGTCAGCGGGTAGTGGTTGGGGCAGCAGATCACCGATCCGCCACCGTCGGCCAGCGGCGTGGTCAGCACATAGCCCGTGTAGAGTCCTGAGGCCCGGGAGAGAGAGAAACCCGCACCGACGTAGTCCTTGATCTCCTGCGGGGTGCTCGGCTCGATGACGGGTACCTGGTGGTGCCGGAAGAGGAAGCGTGAATCGGCTGGGACCTGGGTGCTCTCGTTCCAGGGGTCGTCGCCGGCGACGATGACCGCCCCGCCGTCGGCGTGTGGGCCGGCCAGATTGCCGAGGGCCAGCGCGTCGCTGGCCACGTGGAGCCCCACGCTCTTGAATGCGGCCAGGGACCGGAGCGGTCCCATCTGGGAGCCATTGACCGCGGCCACCGAGAGGGCTTCGTTGTTGGCAATCCGGCCCTCGATGCCCCGTTCCTTGAGCAGGTCGGCCAGATCGGCAAGCACGTCGAAGAACGTGGCCACCGGCGAACCGGGGTAGCCGGTCAGCAGGTGCACGCCGCCCTCGGTCTCGAGGGCGCCTTTGACCAGCAACTCGTTGCCGTTGAAGACATCGACGCCGGACTCACGCAGGAACTTGGATTGTGCCGTCTTGCTCATCGCTGGTCACTGCAGGTCGCCGGTCCGGTCCGCCTCCCGGACTGATCCACGAGTATAGCGGCTCTGTCCGGGGGAGACAAAGCCTCACTGAACGGTCGTGCTCTGCGGGGACCCGCGGAAATGCGACCGCGGGCGGAGTGGCGCGGATTGGCTCGATCCCGGGCATGCGGTTCCGGGTATCGTCAGGCAGGCGGATCAGCAGGTGGACGACCTGGCCGTGAAACCAGCTTGCTGGTGGTGCACCACCTGTCGATGGCGCGGCCGAGGGCGCTCGGGTATCTCCACGCTGCGGGCCATCGGCGGCCTGTCACGTGAAAGGAGCACGCGATGCACGGCAGATGGACGCGGCGCACGGTTCTCGGTACCGCATCGGCGGGAGTTCTGGCCGCCACGACACTCGCCAAAGCTGAGAGCGAGACTGGCGGGGCGGGGCCCGCGGTTGGCCCTCGGGGCGGCTTCACCAAGACGTGCGTCTTGCGGGTGTTCATCGGGGTGAACCCGGCCTGGCCGAAGCCTGACCCGGACTTGCAGGCAGAGGCCAAACGGCTCCAGGCCGGAATCGATCAGGTGCCGGGCCTCGAGGACGTCGAGTTCCTGAGCAACGCTCTGGTCAGGGACGCCGACACGCTGGGCGGCCTCACCCGCCAAGTGCTATGGGGTGGGCACCATGCTGGTGTCAACCGGCAAGATCGTGGACGTCCCCGATGTGGACCGGGGCTGCCGCACCAAGATCACGGTCAAGGTCCGCGATGCCCGCAAGATGTTCGAGGGTTGGTCCCATGGTTTGCACCGGGTGATCTTCTACGGCAATCACCTGGCGGACACACGACGGCTGGCGCGGTTCATCGGTGTCGACGTGTTCGAGGAGGGGTAGGAGACAAGCAGGGCCCAATGAGGTCCGCTGACGGGAAGAGGAGGAGGGCGCGGCGGAGAGGATCGGCATCGCCTACCTTTCCGCCGCTCGTTTTGTGCTCCGCTCCGGCCGGCTTCGCCGCGATCTGGCCGTGCTCGGACATGATCGCAGTGCGATCGACACGTACGAGCGACCTCTCGAACCGTTGGTCCACGAGCTGGTATGAGGGGCGGGCAGAAACCACGCTGTCTCTCCTTGTTGGGTACAGAGTGATGTAGCGCAGGCGCTCTGGTACCAGATCAGCCCCGGCTCTCCCACGCCGCGTTGAGCACAGCCAGTTCTGCCCTCAGCCGGTCCGACTCCGCCCTCAACGCACGGGCCCGCTCTGCGTCACGGTAGATGGCCGGGTCGGCGAACTGCTGCTCGAGCTCGCTTAAGGCCGTCTCCTTTTCGATGATCTCCTCTTCGATGCGATCGATGGACCACGAGGCGTACGGCGAATCGTCCTCGACGACCTCGCCGGACGGCAGTCGCTTGGTGCGAGTCTTGGTTGTACGCCGGGCCTGCTTGCGGGCCTCGTCCAGTTCCGCTCGCCGGCGGGCTTCCTGCTCCGCCTGTCGATTGGCGTAGGTGCTCCAGTTGCCGGTCATGGTCTCGTACTTGGCCCGCTCGGGCAGGACCAGCAGCTTGTTGACCACGCGATCGAGGAAGTACCGGTCGTGGCTCACCAGCAGTACCGCACCCGGATATGAAATCAGGGCGTCCTCCAACACTTCCTTGGCCGGAATATCCAGATGGTTGGTCGGCTCGTCGAGGATCAGCACCTGGGGATTGCTGTACATGAGCCGAGCGAGCATGACCCGGCTCTGCTCGCCGCCGGAGAGCGCACCCACCCGCTTGAACACGTCGTCGCCCTGGAACAGAAACCGGGCCAGGAACGAGCGGATCTGAGCCTGCTGGCTCTGCGAGGCCTTGGGTTCAATCTCCTCCATCACGGTGAGTTCCGGCCGAAGGTCCTCGTGCTCCTGGTCGTAGTAACCCACCTGCAGGTTCTCGAAGAGCCGCACTGTCCCCGCGTCCGGTTCGGTCTTGTGCATGGCCATGCGCAGCAAGGTGGTCTTGCCGACGCCATTGGGTCCCACGATGCCGATCTTCTCGCCGCGGTAGATCTCGAGGTTGAAGTCATCGAACAGGACCACGTCGCCGTAGGCCTTGCGTACGCCCTCGCAGCGCAGCACCATGTCCCCGGCCCGCTGGGTGGGGGTGAACTGAATCGCCAGCCTGCGATGGGACGCCACCCGCCGGGCTAGGACCGTACCCTCCCGCTCCATACGCTC
>JAGNEZ010000049.1 GCA_018003015.1 Phycisphaerae bacterium
GCCGAATCCGCTTGGTCGGCGAACTGCTCGGGGGCGCCTTGGCACGGATGCGTGCCGACCTTGAGATCCGGCGGCATGTGGACCGCTTGGCGGAAGCCCAGCTCATCGCGCACCTGGGGAACTGGGAGTGGGACCTTCTGAACGACGAATTGAAGTGGTCGGACGAGGTGTACAGAATCTTCAATGTGAATCCCCGGGAATTCAGTTCCAGCATGGATGAGTTCTGGACATTCGTCCATCCTGACGACCTGGCGGCGGTCCGGCGGGAGGCACAACGCGCGACGGCGGGTCCCCGTGGCATCTTCACGGTCGATCACCGGATTGTACGCCGCGATGGGTCCTGTCGAGTGGTCCGCGAACTGGCCATCCCGGAATTCGATCGGGACGGACGGGCCGTCCGACTGGCCGGAACCGTCCAGGACATTACTGAGATCCGCGCGGCCTACGAGGAGATTCGCCGGCTCAAGGACCAACTGGAAGCCGAGAACGTCTACCTGCGCGAGGAACTGACTAGCGTCACCGGGTATGGCGGGATCGTGGGCACCAGCGATGCCATCCGTCGACTGATCGCCCAGGCCCAACAGGTCGCACCGACCAATTCCACCGTCCTGATCCTTGGCGAGACCGGCACCGGCAAGGAACTGCTCGCACACTTCATCCACGCTCAAAGCCTACGCAAGAGCCAACTTCTCATCACCACCAACCTCGCCGCCATACCAGCAACGCTCGTCGAGAGCGAGCTGTTCGGGCGCGAGAAGGGGGCGTTCACTGGCGCCCTGACGAGACAGATCGGCCGCTTCGAGGCCGCCGACGGCGGCACGATCTTCCTCGACGAGATCGGCGAGATGCCCGCGGAAACGCAGGCCAAACTCCTCCGCGTGCTCCAGAGCGGCGAGTTTGAGCGGCTCGGCACTTCAAAGACCATGCGCGTCAACGTTCGCGTGATCGCGGCCACGAACCGCGATCTGTCCGCCGCCGTGCGCAACGGCACGTTCCGGCAGGACCTGTACTACCGCCTGAATGTGTTTCCCATCACGGTGCCCCCGCTGCGCGACCGCCGGGAGGACATTCCCCAACTGGCCTGGGCGTTCATCAAGGAGTTTGGGGAGAAGATGGGCAAGCCGATCAGCCACATCAATCGCACCAGCATGGCGGCTCTTCAGGCGTACTTGTGGCCCGGCAATATCCGCGAGCTCCGCAACGTGATCGAGCGGTCGATGATTCTCACGCAGAGGAAAGAGTTGAGCGTAACGTTGCCCCAATCGGCCGGTAAAGCGCGGGATGCCGGGGCGCAGATGCAAGAGGTCGAACGGCGGCACATTCGCCACATCCTTGAGACCACAGGGGGGCGCATCCGAGGCAAGGGCGGCGCCGCCGAACTGCTCGGCCTCAAGGTGTCCACGCTCTACTCTCGAATGAAGAAGCTGAGCATCCGGCGGGATGCGTAGCCGCCGCGCCGATTGACACTCATCCGTTGCGGTAGCAGACGTGCAGCTCGTCAGGCTGAACTTCAAGAAAGGCCGAAACGTTGACTGTCCCAACGACTGTCCCAAACCGCACGTTCATAGTCATGGATCATCGTGGTAGAGGCATCAATCATCGCAGGCCGCTAAGTCCTGTAACAGCTACCGCTTCCGCATGAAATGGCGTTTTTGGCACGCCTGCGCGGATAGGGCGATATCAATCCCGCCCTCTCCGTTTCTAAGTCCTTGTGAATACCCATGCGGCAGGCGGGCGAGCCTTGGTTCATGCGGACAATCAAACGGCTTTGCTCATACATTGGGCTCTCATTTGACGCGACCCCGAACGCCAACTACAATTCGGTCGCATGAAGAGGATAGTGGCCATCATGCTGATCTGCTGGTCCCTGCTCATAGGGCCGACGCTCTGTGTGGGCGCTATCCTCGCACACCCGTGCGACTGCGGCCCGACTTGCGGGGAGTGCTTGCCCCAGCAGGAAGGCAATCAGGGGCCTTGCCATGCCGATCCATGCCGGACCGCGGTTGTCGGCAAGCCGGCCACCGACGAAGAAGAAACGCCCTCTCCAGTGGTATCCGCGGCTGCGTGTGATTTCGCCGTCATGCCCTCTCCTCTTCCCCCGATTCCGGTAACCAGCAAGGGCGGCTGCCCACGGGAGACCATACGAAACTGCGGGGAATCGCCGCCCGTCGGTGGCTTCTTGCCGCTTCTGATCTGATCCTCGCGACGTCTCTCTCTCGGTCGTGAAGGTCTTTCCATGCGCGCTTCCTGGCCGTCTGGCCACGGGGCGTAGCAGCGCTGCTGAAAAGGCGTGGCTGGGGATACTGAACCCATTCTCATCGAGGTCGAACGCCATGGCGACGCCGAAAGCGTTGATTTGGAGTCTGTTGAGCGTATTGACATGTGTCCTTCTGGCTGGATGCGCCGCCGTGAAGCCCAACCAGGAGTATCACATGGTGACCCAGTATGTGGCCGAGGCGACGGGCCAGAAGAGCACCTACCGACCCGACGAGGAGGATGCCGTCCGATCTCGCGTCGAGGCTCTGCTGGTCGATGGATTGACCCTCAACGAAGCCATCCAACTGGCCCTTCTGAGCAATCCCGCTTTTCAAGCGGCGTGGATGGACGTAGGCATGGCTCGGGCCGATTTCGTTCAGTCGGGCCTGCTCTCCAATCCCTCGCTCGGAGGATCACTGCGATTTCCGGCGGGTGGTGGCCTCGCTGACTTGGAGGTCACCATGGCCCAGAACGTGGCCGATCTGTGGCAAATCCCCGTCCGGCAGCGTGCAGCCCAGTCGGCATTGGATCAGGTGATCCTGCGTCTTGCCCGTCAGGCCGCGGAACTGGCCGCTGATACCAGGGCCGCGTATGCACGTGCAGCCGGCACCAGGGAACTCCACAAGGTGGCGTTGGATAACCTCGCGATTGCCCGTCAGCTGCTCGACATGGCGGTCGGTCGCCAGCAAGCCGGTGCGGGCAGCGAACTCGATGTGAATCTATCGCGTAGCGCTGTGTTGGAGGCCGAACTCTCGGTTGAGTCGGCCAGGCTCGCGGCGTCCGAAGCCCGTCGCGGCCTGACCCAGCTCCTCGGATTGACCACGGACCCGGAACGGATCGCACTGTCGGAGTCGTTGCCGTCATCGGTGCCGGGGCTCCCGCCGGCTGAGGTCCTGATCGCCATCGCTCGGGAGAAACGCTTGGATGTTCGGGCAGCGGCGCAGGCAGTGGCCCAAGCCGACGCCCGCGTGCGAGAGGAGTATCTGAAGGTGTTCCCGACGCTGGAGCTTGGCACGGCGATGGAACGGGCCCAGCGCCAGGCCCAGCCCGGTCGCAGTATCCTTGCGGATACGGCCCGTGCTTCCATCGCCAACGGCGCATTGACCGCCCCGGAAATCCAGCCGCGATCAGATCGCCGGCAGAACACCGACTTCATCATCGGTCCGAGCTGGGGGCTGGAGTTGCCTGTTTTCAATCAGAACCAGGCCCAGATTGCCAAGGCTCAGTATGCCAGGCAGCAGGTCGAGAAGACGCTTCAATCCGTGAGCCAACGGATGGAGCAGGAGGTCCGCAGCGCTTGCGACCAGACGGCGACTGCATGGCGCATCGTCACCGCCTATAGGGAACGGTTCATACCGCTTGCGGAGAAGAGCCTGGCCCTCTCACGCGAGTCCTACAACGCAGGCCGGGCGTCATTCCTCTCGGTTCTTGAATCACAGCGGTTTTTTCTTGACACGCGGCGACGTGCGATCGAGGCACAACAGAGCGCCGCGGCAACGATCCCCGAAGTGGAACGTGCGGTTGGCTTGCCCTTGGCGGACCTGAGCAACGACTACCCGTCAAGGGGGCCGGCTACTGGTGAGCCGGCTGTTGGAGAAACACCATGAGCAAGAGAAGCGGACTCGGTCTGTTCTCGATCACGCTGCTGGCGATCGTCGGCGGGTGCGAGACCAGTCTACAGGCACAGTTGGCGACGCTTGCGAAGGACTTCTTTCTCCAGGCGCTGGCAGCGTATCTGTTTTGAATGGGAAGATCAGCCATGTACAGAGACATCTTGATTACCGTATTGACTGTCCTGCCGTTGGGACTGCTGGGCGGAGCCGGCGCGGCCTACGTCTGGCTGACCAGGGGCCAGACGACATCGGCGGTGGATCCTCACACCGGTGGCTCGGATGACGGCACGCACGATCTCGACGCAGCCGGCCACCCCGGCGAGGAAGGGCACGACGAACACGCCGAGAACCTGGTCAAGCTCTCCGAGGAGGCGATCCGAGAGTTTGGCGTTCAGATCGCCGAGGCCGCTGGGGGCAAGCTGGAACGTACGCTCAAGCTGCCCGGTGAGATCGTGCTGAATGCCGACAGCGTGGCCCACATCGTTCCCCGCGTGTCCGGCATGGTACGTGAGGTCCGCAAGAACGCGGGGGACACAGTGGAAGCCGGCGAAGTGATGGCCGTGATGGAAAGTCGCGAGTTGGCCGAAGCCCGGGCCGCGGATCTGGCGGCCGAAGCCCGACTCCGGCTGGCCGAAGGCAACTTCACGCGGGTGGAGAAGCTGGTCCAGGGCAAGATCGCACCGGAGCAGGAGTATCACGACGCGAGGCAAAAGCTGGAGGAAGCGCGGATCCAGCATCGTGAAACTGAGGCGAAGTTGCAGGCTCTCGGTATCCCGCACGACCAGCTGGCCACGGCTCCCGACGACGATAGCGGAGGCTTCTCGCGATATGAGATCAAGGCGCCTTTCCCCGCGACGGTCGTGGAAAAGCGCATCACGCGCGGCGAGGTTCACGATAGCAGCCGCCACGTGTTCGTCCTGGCGGATCTCTCGACCGTTTGGGTCGATATCACCGTCTACTCTCAGGATGCGGTTTATGTTCGGGAAGGGTTGAAGGTGCGTCTGAGTGCCCCGGGACCGAACGGGCAGTCGGCCAAGGCTGAGGGCAGGATCTTCTATGTGAGTCCGATCATGCGGGAGTCCACGCGGACGGGCGTGGCCCGGGCGATCATCACCAACGACAACCACCTGTGGAAGCCCGGTCTTTTTGTGACGGCGGAGATCATCACCGGCCAGGAGGATGTTGACGTTCTTGTTCCCAACGACGCCCTTCAGATGATCGAGAACCAGGCCGTCTTGTTCGTTGCTGAGAACGGCGGCTTCGAGAAGCGTTCTGTGGCGTTGGGTGGAGAGAACGATGTGTACTCGGAGGTGGTTTCCGGTCTGAAGCCGGGCGAACGTTATGTGGCCAAAGGGGCCTTCATTCTGAAGGCCGAGTTGGGCAAGGGCACGGGCGAGCATGAGCACTGAGCCCTGAATCGTGGTCGGATGTGGAGGTTGGCTCTTATGAAGCTGATGAGCATGGATGGATGTGTCGCTCCGGCTTGCTTTCAGTACCCTTCGGCCGGTGAGCGGCGGGACTGCTCGAGGAGCCAATCTCCATGATGACAAGCATTATCCGCTTCGCAATTCACCAACGGCTCCTGATGGTGTTGCTGGGCATCGGCCTGGTGGCACTTGGTGCGTGGAGTTTCACGCGTCTCCCGATCGACGCCGTGCCCGACATCACCAATAAACAGGTCCAAATCAACACGGCGGTGACAGGGCTGTCGCCCGTAGAGATTGAGAAGCAGATCACGTGTCCCATCGAGTGGGCCATGCAGGGCATTCCGGGCGTCGAGGAGATACGCTCCGTCTCGTTCTACGGTGTTTCCCAGGTCACGGTCATCTTCGATGACGACGTAGACCTCTACCGGGCGCGGCAACTGGTCAACGAGCGACTCGCGGAAGCCAAGGAGAGCCTGCCACCCGGCGTCGGCGCGCCGTTCATGGGACCGATCTGGACGGGGCTGGGTGAGATCTACTTCTGGAGCGTGGACGCCGTTGGACCCAAGCCCGACGGTACGCCCTACACGCCGATGGACCTCAAGACGATCCAGGAATGGATCGTGAAACCGCAACTTCGATCCATCGCGGGTATCACCGAAGTCAACACCATCGGCGGGTACGAGAAGCAGTTCCATGTGACGCCGGATCCCATGAAACTGATCTCGTACGGTCTGAGTTTCCGCGATGTCCTGGAGGCCCTGGCCGCGAACAACGCCAACGCGGGCGGCGGCTACATCGAGCACAGCGGGGAGCAATACACGATCCGTTCGACCGGGCAAATCCGAGCTCTGCCCGACATCGGCAGCATCAAGCTGGGCACGCACGACGGCGTGCCGTTCTTCGTGAGGGACGTGGCCGAGGTAAGTCTGGGCAAGGAGTTGCGAACCGGTGCCGGAACCGCCAACGGCCATGAAGCGGTGGTCGGCACGGCGATTCTGCTTTACGGGGCAAACAGCCGAACCGTCGCACACAGCGTTGACGAGAAGATCGCCCAGATCAGCAAGGTTCTGCCTGAGAACGTCAGGATCAACGCGTTGTACAACCGCACCTACCTTGTGGACGCCACACTGGAGACGGTCCGCAGGAACCTCACCGAAGGCGCGATTCTCGTCGTCGTGATCCTCTTTCTTCTGATCGGCAACGTCCGCGCCGCGATCATCGTCGCTCTGGCGATCCCGCTCTCGATGCTGTTCGCCATCACCGGAATGGTGCAGGGCCGGATCAGCGCAAACCTGATGAGCCTGGGAGCCATCGACTTTGGCATCATCGTGGACGGCGCGGTCGTCATGATCGAGAACATCGTCCGACGGGTTTCAAGACGCCAGCACGAACTGGGGCGGGTGCTCACCGAGGGCGAGCGCTTTCAGGTAGTGGAGGCAGCGGCCGTTGAGATCGGAAGACCAACCCTCTTCGGCGTCGGGATCATCATGATCGTGTACCTGCCGATCCTGAGTCTCTCCGGCGTGGAGGGCAAGATGTTCAAGCCGATGGCGGAAGTCGTTCTCCTGGCCTTGGCCGGCGCCCTGTTGTTGACATTCACGATTGTGCCGGCGTTGGCTGCACTGGCCCTACGCGGTCGGATGGCAGAGAAGGAATTCTGCCTGGCGAGATGGGCGAAGGCCATCTACGCGCCGGTGATCGACCTGGTGCTTCAGTTGCGCTGGGCGGTCGTGCTCGGGGCCGTCGCTGTTCTGGCGGCCACCGGTGTCCTGGCGCTGCGGATGGGCAGTGAATTCATCCCCAAGCTGAGCGAAGGGGCACTGGCCTTGCAGCCCACCCGGATGCCCAGCATAGCCCTGTCGTCCAGTGTCGTGATGCAGGAGAAGGTTGAACAACTGCTCATCAGAGAGTTTCCGGATGAGATCGCCAGTATCTTCGCCCGGACGGGAACCTCGGAAGTCGTGACCGACGTGTGCGGGCCGGAGGTCTCCGACACGTACATCATGCTGAAGCCGCGCGAGCAGTGGAAGAAGGCCAAGACGCAGGTTGAACTCGCTGAGGCAATGGACGAGGCGGTCAAACGGCTGCCGGGTCAGAACTACGAGTTCAGCCAGCCCATCGAGCTGCGGATGAACGAGCTGATCAGTGGTGTTCGCAGCGACCTGGCAGTCAAGGTCTACGGCGACGAGACGGAGATCATGCTCGAGTACGCCAACACGATTGCGCGGGAGCTTGGCAACGTGCGCGGGGCGGAGGACATCAAAGTCGAGCAGGTGGCCGGCATGCCGATGGTCAATATCGACATTGACCGCGAAGCAGTCGCTCGATACGGCCTGAACGTCAAGGATGTTCAGGAGGTGATAGAGATCGCGATGGGTGGTGTCGAGGCCGGCCAGGTCATCGAAGGGGATCGGCGTTTTCCGCTTGTGGTGCGGTTGCCCGAGAGCCTGCGTGGCAACATCCGGACCATCGGGGTGCTGCCCATTCCCTTGCCCAAGGTCGACGAGGCTTCCAGGACTCTGGCCTCTTATGCCAGTGGGAACAGCAACCCGCGTGCCGGTTACATCCCGCTTTCCAGCGTGGCGAAGATCGGTATCGCGGAGGGCGCCAGACAGATCCGCCGCGAGGACGGGAAGCGACGTATCGTCGTGCAGTGCAACGTCCGAGGTAGAGACCTCGGCACTTTTGTGGCCGAGGCTCAACAGCGGATCGAGCAGAAGGTCGGTCGCCTTCCGGAGGGTTACTGGCTTGGCTGGGGCGGTCAGTTCGAGAACCTCATCGGGGCCAAAGAGCGATTGACCATCGTGGTCCCTGTGGCGTTGGGCTTGATCTTCGTCCTGCTCTTTGCCACGTTCAACTCGATCAGGCACGCCATCCTGGTGTTCACCGGCGTTCCGCTGGCCCTCACGGGTGGCGTCGTTGCCCTCTGGCTGCGCGGTATCCCACTTTCCATCTCCGCGGGCGTCGGCTTCATCGCCCTGTCCGGCGTGGCCGTGCTCAACGGCCTGGTCATGGTGACGTTCATCAATCAGCTCCGCCGTGAGGGCAAGACTGTTCGAGAGGCCATCATCGAGGGTAGTCTGACGCGACTCCGTCCGGTCCTGATGACGGCAATGGTGGCGTCGTTCGGGTTTTTGCCGATGGCTGTGGCCACGGGGACAGGCGCAGAAGTTCAGCGCCCCCTGGCCACGGTGGTCATCGGCGGCATCATCAGCAGCACGCTGCTGACGTTGGTCGTGCTCCCCGCGGTGTACGGATGGGCACGGCGGGACGCGTCTTCTGGGGGCACGCCGTGACCGTCACCTCGCGATGGACTCCCTTTGCCGGGGCCTTCTCCCCGGGCCGGGTGACGCGTGTATAATGCCAGAAGCCCTCGTTCAGGCAGGGTAGCGATGCCGCGTCATCGAGCACGTGAAGCATGAACATGCGAACGATCCGAGTGGCCCTGGTCGGCGGTGGGATGTTCGGCAAGGACGTCGTCCTGCGATGTCTGTCGGACGTGCAGCGGTGCGGGATCGGGCCCTACCTGGGGACGGCCGGACTCGACCATCGGGCTCGCGACCTGGCGGGTGTTCGGTACGAGGTGGTGGCCGTCGGTACCCGGACGGCGCACAGCGGCGAGGCCCTGGCCAGCACCTATCGGGCCTGGGTGCCGGATGCGGACGTCACTGCCCACTACGGGGATATGCCCTGGTGCTCGATCCTCGACGAGCGCCGACCGGATGTTCTCTTTGTTGCCACACCGGATCATCTCCATGCCGCGCCCATCCTGGCCGCCGTCGAGCGAGGCGTGCACGTCGTGGCCGAGAAGCCGTTGACCCTGTCGTTGAAGGAGGCCAGGTCCATCGCCGCCCAAAGCAAGTCCGCCGGCACGGTTGTGGCCGTGGACATGCACAAGCGATATGACTCGTTTCTGCGAAGTGCCTTTCGAAGATTCGCGTCCAAGTCGGGTTCCATCTCATTCCTTCCCGCGATTCGTGCGGCTCGGTACAATCACTGACCGCTCGGGAGACTTCCGGACCTCCCGGGGAGGACACTTCATCCGTGAGGGTTTGGCCATGAGATCTGCTGCGTACGCCTTGATGATCGCTCTGGTAGCTCTTCTTCTCGTTGCCCAGGCTGCCGCCGAAGAGAAGCGGGGGCGCGAATCGACCTACCTGACACTGCACCCGGACAACCCTCACTACTTTCTCTTCCGCGGGAAGCCAACGATCCTCATCACTTCCGGAGAGCACTACGGCGCCGTGCTCAACCTGGACTTCGACTACCTCGCCTACCTTGACGAGCTCCAGTCCAAGGGCCTGAATCTCACCCGCACGTTTTCGGGCACCTACCGCGAGATCCCCGGTTCGTTCGGCATCACCGACAACACCCTAGCTCCCCGGCGTTACCAGGCCCCGTGGCCGCGCACCGCTACCCCCGGAGCCTCGGATGGCGGCAAGTTCGACCTGAAGCAGTTCGATGACGCCTATTTCGCCCGCCTGAAGGACTTCCTCGCCCAGGCCGGCAAGCGCGGGATTGTCGTCGAATACGTGCTCTTCTGTCCCTTCTACGAAGAGGCTCTCTGGAAGGTCAACCCGATGAACGCGGCCAACAACATCCACCACATCGGCCGTTGCCCCCGCGAGGAGGTCTACACGCTGAGGCACAAGGATCTGCAGGAGATTCAGGAAGCGTTGACCCGCAAGGCGGTCACCGAGCTGAACGCGTTTGACAATGTCTACTTCGAGATCTGCAACGAGCCGTACTTCGGCGGGGTCACGCTCGAATGGCAGGCCCGCATCGCCCAGGTCATTGCCGAAACTGAGCGGGCCCTGCCCCACAAGCATCTCATCGCTCAGAACATCGCCAATGGTCGCCGGAAGGTCGAGAAGCCCGACCCGCGGGTCTCGATCCTGAATTTCCATTATGCCCAGCCTCCGGACACGGTCGGGATGAACTACGGCCTCGGCAGGGTCATCGGCGATGACGAGACCGGATTCCGCGGCAAGGCCGATGCCCTCTACCGCACCGAGGGCTGGGATTTCGTCCTTGCCGGCGGGGGCGTGTACAGCAGCCTGGATTACTCCTTCACGGCGAAGCACCCGGCCGGCACGCTTCGCGACTACCAGTCGCCGGGCGGGGGCAGTCCTGAACTCCGCGCCCAGCTGGGGATTCTCAGGAAGTTCATGGAGGGCTTTGATTTCACCCGGATGAGTCCGCGCAACGATGTGATCAAGGGGGGCAGTGTGACCGCGAGTCTCAGCGGGGCACACGACGAGGCCAGGACGGCCCGGGCCACCGTGCGCGCACTGGCGGAGGAAGGCAAGGCCTACGCCGTTTACGTTCTCGGGGGAACGCGGGCCGAGCTGGTAGTGGAATTGCCGCCCGGCACCTACCAGGCCGAATGGCTGAATACGAAGACCGGCCGGACCGACAAGGCCGAGAGGATCCCGCATGACGGTGGCCGGCGGAGCCTGACTTCGCCGCCCTACACGGAAGACATTGCCCTGGCGGTGAAGCGGGCCGCGGGTCCCTGATCATAGTCAACCCCTCACGCCCGGTTCGGTGCAAGTCGACCCGCGCTCGAGACACGAGGCGGCGGTCTTGAGAGGCTCGACCCGCGACTGAACCGATACCTGCCGACGCGTGCCGGTATCGCGTTTGTGCCTGCTGGTATCTCGTGTATGATGCGTCTATGAGTTACATGCGACTCCTCCCGGTCGCCGTTGCGGCGGAATTACTCGCGGGCTGCGGGAGCCCGGTGGACACGAGCCTCCTGTGGCCTGAGCGTGAAGTGAAGGTGGCCGGCGTTGCCGATGCGGTGCTCGTCGCCCGGATTGTGCACATCAGCGATTCCCACCTGCTCGACATCGAGTCACCGGCAAGGTACGCCGGTTTTGACGTGGTCGTGAACAGCGCCTGGCGACCTTGGGAAGCCTATGCCCCGCAGCTTCTGGACGGCATAGTGCGGGCGACGAACCGGATCCACCAATCGGGTTTGACTATCGATTTCGTCGTCCACACCGGCGACCTGTGCGACAACGCGCAATCCAACGAGCTGGGGTGGGCCCTCGATGTCATGGACGGCCGAATGGTCGAGCCCCTTTCGGGCCCGGATGACCGGCCCGCGGATGCCCGGCCGGCGGCGACCCTGGACCCGCACGCCGCTTTTCAGGCCCAGGGTCTGTATCGTAGCGGGCTTCACGGCGAGGGTCCGTCGATTCCCTGGTACGCCGTTCCCGGCAATCACGACACTTATGCCCTGGGTACGTTTGCGATCGTGACCTTCCCGGACGGCGCGCGGAGAGCGCCTCTGCCGATCAGCTCCCGTCCGGGGATCCTGGCTCCGACCCTGCTCGATCCGACCGGCTGCTGGACGCACGGCCAGGTAACGCCGGCCCGCCCCGGCCTACCCGCCCTGCTGGGGAACCCGAGTCTGGTCATGCCCAATCCCGCCCGGGCCTTCTTCGACCGCTCCGAGTTCAAGCGCGCCCTGTTCGGCACGGCCACGGAGCCGGCCGGCCACGGATTCAGCGCGGCCGAGAACGACACAGGCTGGTACAGTGTGTCACCACTCCCCGGACTGCGGCTCATCGGCATGGACACCAGCGATCGCTTGCTGACCGTTCCCGCGCTTCCCTATGACGACGGCTGCATCTCCATCGGTCAGCGCGAGTTCCTGCGCCGCGAACTCGCCGCCGCCCAGGCACGCGGCGAGCTGATCATGGTGGCCTCGCATTATCCGAGCCGTTCGCTGGAACAACTCTCCGAGTTCGTAGTCGGGCCGGCCGACCTCCGCAACCTCCTGAACGAGTACCCCAACGTGGTTCTCCACCTGGCGGGTCACCATCATGTGAACCGGGTGTTCGACCGAAACGGCTATGTTGAAATCCAGACCTGCAGTACGCTCGCCCTCCCGCAGGAGGGCCGGATCATCGAGATCTGGCGCAACCCGGCCGACAATTCCGTGCTCATCGGTTACGACATGTTCTCTCATCTGGATGACGATCTGCCCGCGCTGGGCGACGATCCGTTGCGGGCCATGCGCGAGGTGGCCCGGGAACTCGCCAAGCTGGACAAGGCCAGGAGGGCACTGACGCAGATGGCCACGCCGCAGGAGGTCGAGCCGGAAGGAAGCCCCGGCGATCGCCGAGGCCAGATCCTCTTGAGACGCTGAGCGGAAGTCGGCTTCGGGCCACACCGGTCATCGACCATTGATCGCTGGTGGCCTACACGAACAGCAAGTAGATGATCGCGGCATCAATGAGGGCGGCCACGGCCATCGCGATCGCGATACGCAGGGAGAGCGACCACCGCTCTGGACTGGTGGCCGACTTCAAGGTCACGGCCGTCCCGAATTCGATCGGATCCACAGTCTCCAGCGTGTCGGGCGAGTACTGGGCTTCGGCGATGAGGAGCGTGGCTTCGAACTCGCCGATCTTGAGCTGGGCGGCATAGCGCATCAGGGCTTCGCGGCGGGAGTACCGCAGGAAGCCGCCCTCCAGCTCGTGCACTACCATCTGCTTGAAGATCCGCCGCTTCTCCTCGCGGGTGAACTCGGGCGCGGGATAGACGGGAGCTTCCTGGCCTGATCGGCCGCCAGCCGGTGAGTGGATGTCTTGTCGCATCACTTTCCTTCGCCTCCTCGAAGCCGTCGGCGGCGTGAAGTGCCTCGCTCGCCACATTCTACCCGTTGGAAACGGGGGGATCTACGCCCATTTTGGCGAACGAAACAAGAATACCTCCTTGAGCTGCAGGGTGAAATCGCGTTGAAGCCGCAGGCGGGAGATTATCGGTCCACCGGGCAACCTCTGCGTCCGATCAGCAGTCGCCTTGCTCGGGCTGGAAACTCAGTCCGGGGCCTGGCTCGGGTCCGGCCCGGTGATCAGGAAGAGCCCGTTGTGCCGTTCGGCCTTCACCGCGGGCGGAGGAGGCTCGGTGACATCGGCCGGTACGAAGACGACACGTCGGCCGGAAAGGGCTTCGACCACGGCGTCCTCGAGAATCCGTTTTCCGTGCTTGGGTAAGAAGGGTGTGACCTCGATGTCCGTCTGGCCGTCGCGAATCGCCCGATAGCAGATAGCGTTGCGGCCCATGGGGTCGGCCGCCAGAATCCGCCCGGCGTCGCCCGCCAGCGAAACGGCCGCGCGGCTCATTTGCTCCGCGGAGCGATCCGCACAGGCCCAGGGCACGAACAGGTAGACATCGTCATCGCGGTAGGGCTTGTGTCGTGCCAGACCTGCTCTCTCCAACACGCCCGAATGGCGTGTGACCATCGGGGCCAGGGTGTACAGGGCCGGAGTCGCCATCAGCAGCAGAACGCCCATTGTGCACGCGGCGCGACGAGAGCTTCCCCAGTGCACCCCCGTACCGCTCGTGGTTGGGAGAGCATCGTGAACCGGTAGCGGACCCACGGCGAGGCCGGGGCCACCAAAGAACACCGCTACGCCGATCGCGGCGAAGAGTGCCAGGAACACGTAGGTCGGGAGCATGAAGGTGTATTGATCGATCACGTCGTACCGGAGCACGAAGAGGCTGTGGATCAGCAGCCCGGCGAGAAGCGCCCGTGAGACGGCGATGGGAATGCCGGATGTTCGCCGCTTCACCAAGCCGTACCCGGCCGCGGGCAAGAAGAGATTGGGGAAGCTGAGCAGCACGAAGCCGAGGGTGATCACGGTGCACTTGAGGGATAAGGACAGGTTGAACACGCTGCCTCGGTACACACCGCCATTTCCGAAAAGAGCCGACTGCATGGTGCCCGGCCAGTCGCTTGTTACCAGCAACTCGTGCACCACCAGGCTGGAATAGGGCAGGGTCCCCAGAAGCCAGAGTAAGGCCCCGGTGACCGCCTGGCCCCATGTGACACGATGAGCCCGGACCGCAAACAAGGCCACGAGCCCGAGTACCGGTGTGGTCAGCGCGGCCTGAAGGTGGTTGGCGATCCCCAGCCCGTTGAGTAGCAGCATGCCCCACAAGTACCCTCGCCCCCCCCTGCGGAGGAACGCGATCAGGCACCAGCACTCACCGGCCAGGAGGGCGGCGCTGACCGGGTATACCTCCGCGACCGTGGCCAGCCGCCAGAAAGTGTGCCCGACGGCCAGGGATACGGCCGCGAACAGGGCCGCCCACCCGTTGCCCGTCAGGCAGCGAGCCGCACCGAACACGTTCGCGATCGTCAGGGCCGCGGCCAGAGAACTCACCCAGGTGATGGCCGCACTCGGCTCAGCGAAGCTCAGCAATTGCAGCGACAGCCGCCCGAGCCCATAATGCAGCGGATGGGTCAGGGCGAGCCCCAGCGAGCTCTTCAACTCGCCCGTCGTAATGCTCAGGATGTAGGCGCCGGAATCCTGCCACTGGGCTCCACGGTTGGCGGTGGCGGCATAAACGGTCAGGCTGATGAGGAACACCGCAAGCCAACCCTGATAAACCGGCCTTGATGGCATACCGCGAGTTATAGCCCCATGAAGCAGGCGACTCAACCTCCGACAACGAACCATCTGGACGCTCAGGCGCCTGGGCCCAAAGCCTGGCTCCCGATCCGCATCCTCCGCCGGGGATATCGGCTGACGCGGGCGGCCCTGGTCCTCATCGCCCTGACGCAGATCTTGCTCGTGCTCACGCCCGCAGTGGAGCGGCTCTATGCCTGGCTCGATGTGACCAAGCCGCCAGCCAAGGCCGACTACATCGTCTGCCTGGGTGGCAATCCGGCTCGCCTGCTCTGGGCGGTGGATGCCTACCGGCGCGGCTTCGCCCCCAAGGTCATCGTGAGCAATCATCCGGTCGCGGCCGAGTGGATGCACGACACACTCATCCAGTGCGGCATTCCCCGCGATCGCATCATGACCGATTCAACGTCCGGCACGACCGAGGCCCATCCGGCCGGTATCGACCGCCTGCCAGGCATCGATCCGCAAACCACCCGCCTGCTCATCGTCACCAGCCACCACCACAGCCGTCGCGCCGCTGACTGCTTTGCCAAGGCGGGCTACCGGCACTTCTCCGTCTTTGGCGCGGGTTTCCTGCCGCAGAAAGATGTCGCGTACTTCATGCGCGTACGTTCCCGCCTCCAGTTGCTTCCACATGTGCTCTACGAGTACGTGGGACTGGTGCAGTATTGGCTGATGGGCAGAATCTGACGGTACCGGCCCGTGTCCGGTTCGCCACGTCGGGGCGGGCCGGGCGCTTCGCCACTGGGACACATGGGCGCAGGACCGATAGATGCGCGAATGGCGTCCGCTGGCCACGAGATGACGCAAAGCATGAACCAATTTGCGCGAAAGGGCCTAGTGACCGGGTTCGAAAAACCGATAGTATGAACAGGGTCTGGCAGCCCGATGTTCAGTCTGCCAGGGGGGCTCCGGGCGGTGATCGCGGGGGCCCATGGGGCATCGCCACGTGGGGCCTGCGTTGCCCCCACAAGCGGGGATGACTGGCCTTGCTCCATGCCGTAGCGGAGACGGCATTCGGCTTTCGGTTACATCACCCTTTTCACGAAGGAGGGTTTCTGTATGTCTGGTTATGTTCGTAACACGCTGCGGATGGCCGCTGTGGCCGCCATGCTCGTTGGCTCGACTGCGTTCGCCGGCTTGTCCGAGTATCAGGCCGCGGTAAGGTCTGAGGCCAAACTGGTCAGCTACTACACGTTTGACGCCGACTCCGGAAGCGTGGTTGACACCGCCAGCGGCGGCCATCACGGCACCCTGCAGGGCACGGCTGCGTTCACCGTGGCCGATGAGGCCCTGGGCGCCACAGGACAGGCCTTGACGCTTGATGGCGCCGGGTGGGTGAACTTCGGGGTGGTCGAGAAGTTCAACTTCTACGAAGGCGATGCCGAGACGGGTCACAGCAACCCAGGGACCGTCGAGATGTGGATTCGGCCGGGCGCGAACCCCGGCTTGTACGGCTCCGATCCGGCGCTGGCCGCGGCCCGTGACGGGGGTCCGACCCGGTTCAGCATGCACTTGGACGGCTGGCTGAACGGCTGGGGCGTCTACGCGGGCGGGGGCGGCTACCATCCATACAGCTATCCGTTCAAAACGACCGAGTGGTATCATCTGGCTTTTGTCTTCGATCAGCCCACCTGGACGGTCAAGCTCTACGCCAACGGGGTGCGGATCGGCAGCTTCGGGGGCATCGGGAGTGACATTGGCCAGCCTTTCCAGATCGGCTCGTCCTCTCCGACCGGAGCGGAGCTGTTCAAAGGCAGGATTGACGAAGTGGCGGTCTACGACGACGCACTGACCGAAGGGCAGATTGCGTCGCACTATGAAGCCATGGTGGGCACGGGTTTCGAGTCGCCCACCACACCGCTGAGTATCTTGGCGGGGTATGAGAGCGCTGTTCAGGCGGAGGCCTCCCTGTTGAGCTTCTACAGCTTCGAGGGAGACTCCGGGTCGGTAGCGGACAAGAAAGGCACGGTGAACGGTGCCCTGGTCGGGCCCACGAGTTGGACGAACGGATTCGCGGGCGGCCAGGCTCTGGGCTTGGGGCTCTCCGGCTTGGGGAGCGTGACCATGGGACCGGTGCCCGCCTTCACCTTTGCCGGCGGGTCCGGAACGATCGAGGCCTGGGTCACCCCTTCCACGAGCCTGAAGTACCGCGACCCGGATGCCGGAAGACTTGCGGTCCTGTCGTGCGCCGATATCTACGATTACAACTACTACGGCATGGAGTTGCGGACGTCGGACAAGTCCTTTGGCGTCGAGACGAGCGGTTCCGAGGCTCCCGGTGGGGGGCATTTCTGGGCGTCCTCGGTTCCTGATCTGTTCGCAACGGCCCAGTGGTACCACTTGGCCGCCGTTTTCGAGGCCGGCCAGTTGGATTTCTATATTAACGGTCGGCGGGTTACGAACGACGACACCCCGCTCAGCTTGGTGATGCCCGAAGGTTTCCTGGGCAATTTCCAGATCGGGGCGGTCGACCCGCAGGGCGACTGGGGATTCAAGGGCAAGATCGATGAAGTGGCCGTCTACGGGGCGGCTCTCACCGAGTCTCAGATCGCCGCCCACTATGCCAGCGCGGCGATGACCTTCTCGGTTCATGAACACACGTTTACCGATCCGACGAACATGACGCCGGTGTCGTTGACCTTGTCGGCGCCCACGGGCCAGACTACCCCGGAAGGCCTGAACCTGACCTTCTCCTTCAATTCGTCAGTGATCGCGGTGACCATTCCCGCTTTCGGGCTGACGGTTGCCCCGGGCGTTGCGTATCCGATTCCGACGGGGACCGCAAACGCCCAGTTGACGGTCACGCCGATCCCCGGGGGGTACGGTGTCACAACACTGACCGTGACGGCGAACCCCGAGTCCGGCTGGTTGTTCACCGACAGCGCGACCTTCAACAACATGCTGGCGGGTCAGGGCCTGATCATCGTCAACGATCACTTTGACGACAATTGTGTCTACACGAACGCCGGCGGTTCTGGCGGGGGTTGGTACCAATACTTCAACGGCGCCACGCAGACCGAGCAGGACTCGAGCTGGAAGGTCACTGACGGCACGTATGAATGGAGTGCGGGCGGCATCTACGGCAAGAAGGGCTCGGCCGATTTCAAGGTCATGACCACGAACGGCATTCGACTCGAGTACGTCATCAACGGCGCCACGGTGAGCAAGGAAGGATGGAACGGCTTCCCGGGCGGCGAAGGCGCCGACTGCCGGCATGAGCTGGGTATCATCTCCGCGAATCAAGCTCATGACGCATCCAACAGAGACCCTCAACTATTCAGCAATACCTCCGGTGGCCTGTATGTCAACCTCTTCTACGCGGCCAACGGGACGCTGCCGACGCAAGATCTGGTGGTGACCGGCCACATCCGCGCGACCAATGCGTCGCACCTGAGCCGCGAGGATTGGGAAGGGGCCGTGGGCTTGGAGACCGTAGCCACGTTTGCACTGCCGAACGTGACCACCATTACCCCGGAAATGCCTCTGGTGGTGACGATCGAGGCGGACGAGACCGGCTGGAAGGTCGGTTTCTCTCCGTCGGCGGGCGCCGTCTTCACACCCCGGACGGCCGGTGTCTCTGTTCAGGGCGGCGGTAAGATTGGCGGTGGATGGGACGCCGCCTCGCTGGGCAAGGGCGTCATCACCAATGAATTCAACAACGGCGCCTTCCCCTGGGCGTTTTTCCAGAACATGGCAGGAGGCCAGGGCACCGGCTCCATCGACCGCATCAAGGCCTGCGTCGGCTGCACACTGAGCACCGATTGCCCCTATCCGTTCGCGGATGCCGATGAGGACGGCGATGTCGATCAGCTCGATTTTGCCGCCTATCAGCTCTGCTATACCGGGGCCTTTGTCGAGATGGCCTCAACATGCCGGTGCTTCGACACCAATGCCGACGGGCGAATCACGGGCCCCGACTTCCAGGCGTTCCTGAAGTGTGCCCTGACCAGTGGGCCAAATGTTCCGGTGGACAAGACCTGCGGAGACTGATCGCCCGGTCCAACCAGCGGCCAGCTCGATCGACCGCATGGCCATGGAAGCTCACAAGCTATCGCACCCCGGTCACCCCTCTGTGGCCGGGGTGCGTTCTTTGTCGGGCGCTCGGCAGCGGGGGAGGCGTCGTCGTCGGCAGCTTCCGGCCCGGGGCAATCACGGTCAGGGTAGCTCGATGTCACGCAAGTCAAACGGCACGGTCGTGGGCTTCTGGCCGACCAGGAAGCTGACCTTGAGGACCATCGTGTTGTCCAGGGGCTTCTTGAGGTCATAGGTCAGCGTCGTGGTTCCTCCCATGCTCATCGAGGTCTTGCTCCGGACCACGTCGTTCCCTCGGTTGTCCAGCAGTTCGACTTTGCCAGACTGCTGCTTGAGGTTGCCTCTGACTCTCAGCGTCAGCACGTTGTTCGCGGCCCCGGCATCCTGGCCATCCTCCTCCTTGGGCTCGACCAAGGTGATCGCGACGCTGGCATCTTTCAGCACCGGGTCGTTCAGCGTCTTGCCCAGCGAGGCAGGCAGGTTTCGGAAGCTCGCGCTCTTTCCCGATCCGCCAATCCTGATGTCGAACTCACCCTTAACGCGGGCCAACTTCGTGGCCTTCCTGGACGGCGAGGTCAGCCGGATCTGGACGTCGATGCTCTTCCTCGGTTCCTTGGCTTGGATACCCGATACCCCCGGGCTCGCCCAATCAGGCAGAGAGGCGTCGCCACGCCAGGTCGAGGCGTCGGCCATACCGGTCGCTTCGGGCGAACTCCGTATCCTCTGGCCAGTGTCATCCACGGCCTCGATGATCTTGATGTTCTCGGCCCGCATGCCCGCTTGGATGCCCTTGCCCTCGGCTCGCAGTCGGAGGATGACGCCGTTGAAGGCCCCGGTGACTTCGTAGACCCCGCCTTCCTGGGCGGCGTCTTTGGCCTTCGTGGTCAGGATCTTGGAGCGGATCTCGGTGATCTGGGTGACCGTGACCTTGAAGCTCTCCTCGGCTCGAACATCTGAGGGAATGACTCCGGCGAACGCGCAGGCCAGACTAACGAGTGGAAACGCACGCATTCTGTTCTCCCTTCGAACGGGCATCGTGGAGCAGGGTCTGTCCACGGGCCGACGAGCACCCGGCGACGCGTCCCAAGAACAAATCACGCTGGCTGCCCGGGTCTTGGCTAGCTTCTCTATCCTACTTCGCTTCGCGCGCCAAGGTTGCAGATCCCCCCTTAGACGCCCGGTAGCTGCGGCTATTTCATCCTTCGACATGGGCCGAACCCGATACCTCGGCGAATTTGACGATGGCCGCGTTCCCGGTTGTGATAACGGGGGTGTGCAGGTGATTGTCGGTGAGGAGTGTGTGAAATGCGCAACGCACGGATGATGACACGGACCGTCCCCGTGGTATTCGCGGCCATGACAATGTCGGTCTACGGCGCCAATAAGCACTATCCGGTCAATGGTGAGGGGGTCACCCAGACCGCCTACGTGTCCCTGCCGGTAGGGGCCGTTAAGCCGGGTGGCTGGCTCAAGGATCAGTTAACCGTTCAGGCGAACGGATTGACCGGACATCTTGACGAGTTCTGGGAAAGCCTGAAGAAATCTGCCTGGCTCGGCATGGCCAAGGGCGAAGACTGGGAGCGCGGTCCATACTACCTCGACGGCCTCGTGCCGTTGGCCTACGTGCTGGACGATCCGCGTCTGATCGCCAAGGTCAGACCCTGGATCGACTGGATGATCGCCAGCGCACAGCCGAATGGCTGGTTCGGGCCGGTGTCAAACCCCGACCGTTGGCCACGAGCCGTCGCCCTGAAGGTCCTGATCCAGTACCAGGAGGCCACCGGCGACCCCAAGGCCCTTGAAGTTGTTCGCAACTACTTCAAGTACCTGGGCGACAATCCGCCCGATTGGCCGAACAACGAATGGCGGGGAATGCGGGCGATGGAGAACGCGGTGGCTGGCTTCTGGCTGTATCGCCGTACCGGTAATCCGGACGTCCTCAAGGTAGTCAAGTCCATCTATGACCACAGCTTCAAGTGGACCGAGTACTTCACCAACTTTCCCTACACTGATGATGTTTTGGCCAGAGGATACGCCCCGGGCCATCCTTCCCACGTGGTCAACATCGCCATGGCCGTCAAGTACCCGGGGATTTACCATTCACTCTCCAAGGACATCCGGCACAAGGACGCGGTCTACGTCGGCCTGAAAAGCCTCGACAAATACCACGGCCAGGCGTGCGGGCGCTTCGCCGGCGATGAGCATCTCTCGGGCCGCCGACCCACGCAGGGCACCGAGTTGTGCGCGGTCGTCGAGTTCATGTTCTCTCTCGAGCGTCTGGTCGAAGTGTTCGGCGATCCGGCGCTGGCCGACCGCATCGAACTCCTCGGCTACAACGCCAACCCCGGTGCATGCACGGCCGACTACTGGGCCCATCAGTACGACCAGCAGAGCAATCAGGTTCTCGTTTCGGTCGCCAAGCGGGAATGGCGGACCAACGACGATACTTCGAATATCTACGGCCTCGAGCCGAACTTCGGTTGTTGCACCGCGAACATGCATCAGGGCTGGCCCAAGTTGGTCACCCATCTCTGGATGGCGACCCAGGACAACGGGCTGGCTGCCGTCATCTACGGGCCAAGCACGGTCAAGGCCAAGGTCGGCGAGACGGGCGAGGAAGTGACCATCACCCAGGAAACGGACTATCCCTTCGGCGGTGAGGTCAAATTCGCCATCCGGATTGCCAAGCCGACCGAGTTCCCGCTTCAGTTCCGCATCCCGGGTTGGGCGGAGGACGCTGAGCTGAGAGTGGGCGACGATGTGGTGCCCGCGCCGGCCGGCCGGTTTGCCGAGATCAGACGCACCTTCAAGGACGGCGACGAGATCCAACTCACGCTCCCGATGACGGTCCGCACCGAGACCCGCTATAACAACGCGATCGCCATCCTGCGTGGCCCGCTCTACTTCTCGCTCAAGATCGGCGAGAAATGGACCAAGCTCAAAGGCTACAGCGACAAGTTCCCTTCAGCAGACTGGCAGATCGAGCCGACGACGCCCTGGAACTACGGCTTGCTCATCGACCCGGCCAATCCAGCCGCCTCGGTCACGACCTTCACTGACCGGCCCAGCCCTGTGCCTTACGACACCGCTAAGCCGCCGGTGACCCTGCGGGTCAAGGGTAAGGCGATCCCGAGCTGGAAGATGGTCAACAACTCCGCCGGGCCGACGCCGGTGAGCCCGCTGATGTCCAAGGAGCCGGAGACCACCCTGGAACTCATACCCTACGGCAGCACGCGACTGCGCATCACAGAGTTCCCGGTCATCAAGGACTGACGCCCCCCTCTACGGCCCGAAACCCGATCGGCGGTAGGCCTGAGCCGGACGGTTCCAAGGCTTCCCACCCCCCTGGCTCGGGGCAAGCTGGGCCATGCAGCCTTCTGACCTTCCTTCGGCCCGAGAAAAATCACAGAAAGCCCGCAGGAGAAAAAACGCCCGGCGGGGATATGATTGTATGACCGACAGCTTCACCCGCAAGCCGTTCGCGGCTCCGGGCTGGTACGCCCGCCTGCACACTTCGGAGGCGGAAACGACCGGATGCCAGGACCGTCCGAGGTCGGTTCGGCCTCGCGTAAAGGGTGGTGCTGACGTGAGTTATGACGTAGGGGAGGTTAGGAGAATGGGGGGGGGGCGCAGAGAGAGCACCAACTGGAGCCGGGTGGTTATCGACGTCTGTACCCAACGGGACTTTCTGGACGCCGGGGCCATTCTTGGCGTCGCGGACCGGGAACCGCTCATCGCTCGCTTACGAGCGGTCATCGAATGGGCTACGGAGGGGCAGCTGGCGGTCGTCTCACTCATCGAATCTCACCGGCCTACGGAGCCGATTCACGACGCGCCCCTGCACTGTATCGATGACACCCCCGGCCAGCGCAAGCTTGACTTCACGCTACTCGAGCCGCGGATCCTCATCGAAACCGACAACTATCTGAGTCTTCCGCCAGACCTGCACGACCACTACCGCCAGCTGATCTTCCGCAAGCGAACCCGTGACATCCTGGGCAACCCAAAGGCGGACCGGTTCCTGACCCAGCTCCAGACCGACGAGGTCATCCTCATCGGCGTCGGGCTCGAGCGGGCGATCAAGGCCCTTGCCCTGGGTCTCCTCGCCCGTCATCACCACGTGACCGTCGTTACCGATGCGTGCGGGCAGTGGAGCCAGGCGGATGGCGATCTGGCCATCCGGCAACTCGGGGCCAAGGGCGTGAACCTCCTCACCGTCGCAGAGTTGATCGCCACCCCTGCAACGCCTCCGGTCGTCAGCCGGTTCCGCCGCTCACGCCGCCGCCTCCGCAGCCGACGACACCATCCCGTGGAGTCGACCAGCGGCTCCGTCGGCCGGCGAGAGATCACCAACGCCTGATCACCACACCTGCGTCCGCAAGCGGCTGCCGGCAGCGTTGTCCCTGGACAAGGTCAAACCGGTCATTCCCCGCCTTGATCTTGGCAGACCCTCGACCTACACTGATTCCGGTCGCTGGGGGCGGCCGGCACGCGGCCGGCCTGAGATCGGCGGCACGAGCGGCCGCTACTCCCTTTGAACCTGATCAGCGCAACCCGGCCGTTGATCACTGGGGCCGGTGGGAGCTGCGTAGGGAATGCGACGGCGCACCTCCTATGGCTCGACCTGACGATCGGCCGGCGGCCGACGCCTCGGTCGTCTCCCCCGGATCCTCCCTGGCTCGCCGGGATTTCTGAGGTTCTGCTCGATGACTGCCCAGACTGGCAAGCCCGCGGATGGCCCAGTTGTTCACGACGAAGTGATTACCCGTGAGCCATTCCCGGCTTCCCGCAAGACCTACGTACCCGGGGTGATCCATCCGGACATCCGCGTGCCCATGCGTGAGATCCTGCTGTCTCCCACTCCCTCGCACCTTCCGGGCGGACAGGCGACCATCAACCCGCCGATCACGGTCTACGACACCTCCGGCCCCTACACCGATCCGGACGTGGCCATCAATCCACGCGGCGGCCTGCCGGCGGTCCGGCTCTCCTGGATCCTGAACCGGGGCGATGTCGAGGAACTTGCCGCGCCTAGCTCCGAGTACGGCCGCCGTCGCCTGGCGGATCGGGACCTGGACGCAGTCCGATTCCCCGTCCTGCGCAGACCCCTGCGGGCCAGGGTGGGGCGGCGGGTCACCCAGATGCACTACGCCAGAAAGGGAATCGTCACCCCTGAGATGGAGTTCATCGCCATCCGCGAGAACCAGAGGCGCGAGGGGTTGACCGGGCTGGCGGGCGGAAACGGCCAAAATCAAGTGGCCGGCCGCATCCACACCGGCCAACCCTGGGGCGCCCCTATCCCCAAAGTCATAACCCCCGAGTTGGTGCGCGATGAGGTCGCCCGCGGGCGGGCCTTCATCCCCTCCAACATCAACCATCCTGAGATCGAGCCGATGATCATTGGCCGCAACTTCCTGGTCAAGATCAACGCCAATCTCGGCAACTCGGCGGTGAGTTCCTCCATCGAGGAGGAAGTCGAGAAGATGGTCTGGGCCATCCGGTGGGGCGCCGACACGGTCATGGACCTGTCCACCGGAGTACACATTCACGAGACCCGCGAGTGGATCATCCGGAACTCGCCCGTCCCGATCGGCACCGTGCCGATCTATCAAGCCCTCGAAAAAGTGGACGGCCGTCCGCAGGAACTCACCTGGGAAGTATTCCGCGACACGCTCATCGAGCAGGCCGAGCAGGGCGTTGACTACTTCACCATCCACGCGGCCCTGCGACTCCGAGATGTGCCTCTGACCGTCAGGCGGCTGAGCGGGATCGTCTCGCGAGGCGGTTCGATTCATGCCAAGTGGATGTTGGCCCACCATCACGAGAACTTCGCCTTCGAACATTGGGATGAGATCTGCGAGATCATGGCCGCCTATGACGTCGGGTTCTCGATCGGGGACGGTCTGAGACCGGGCTCCATCGCGGACGCCAATGACGAGGCCCAGTTCTCCGAGCTCAAGACCCAGGGCGATCTGACCCGCCGGGCGTGGGACCATGACGTGCAGGTGATGAACGAAGGCCCCGGGCACGTGCCCATGCACCTCATCCAGGACAACATGGCCCGGCAACTCGAATGGTGCCACGAGGCTCCGTTCTACACCCTCGGGCCGCTGACCACGGACATCGCTCCGGGCTATGACCACATTACCAGCGCCATCGGCGCGGCCATGATCGGCTGGTACGGCTGCGCGATGCTCTGCTACGTGACGCCCAAGGAACACCTCGGCCTGCCCAACCGCAAGGATGTGCGCGACGGCGTGATCGCCTACAAAATCGCCGCCCACGCCGCGGATCTGGCCAAAGGCCACCCGGGAGCCCAGTACCGCGACGACGCTTTGAGCAAGGCCCGCTTCGAGTTCAGATGGGGTGACCAGTTCAACCTGTCGTTGGATCCCCAGACGGCCCTGGCTTCCCACGACGAGACAATGCCTTCGGAGGGTGCCAAGGTCGCCCACTTCTGCAGTATGTGTGGGCCGAAGTTCTGTGCCATGGAGATCAGCCGGCAGGTCAGTGACGAGGCCGCGGCCCAGGGTGTCGCGGATGCCAAGGACATCGAGGAAGGCATGCGCCGCAAGAGCACCGAGTTCCGCGAGGCGGGCAGCGAGATCTACCAGGTACGTTAGTCATCGCCGGGGCATGCAGCCTCCGGCGTGGGTCCCATCGGCGGAACACGGGTCCCGTGCCCGAGATCCGGTCGGATGTCCGGCCATACGGCGGCGCCCGCGTGCTCAGGGGTGTGTCCGATGCTCGAGTTACTCACCTGCGTGCTGGTCGGCGTGCTGGCCCAGTCGCTCCCTGCCGATGCTCAGAATGCCCGGGGAATGCCCGCAACCAGCACGATGCCCGGCCTGTCCCGAATGCCCGGCCCGCGAACGCGGACCGCCCAATCGAGACCGGCCACCTTCCCCCGACTCCCCAACTCGCTCGATATCGATCCTCTCCGAGAGTGGGTCGTGCAGCACGAAGGTCGTTACCCCCCCTTGGACACGCTGGCTCGCGATGTCGTCAGGTCAGTGACCGGCAAGGTCTACTTCGAGAAACGAGATCCGATCCTGTGGCTGCTCGCCTGGACCTTCCAGCCGGAAGTGTGGGCCTACTATCCGGTCATTCCCGTCTCCAATTCCGACCTCCGCGGCGAACTCGGACTCAGCCGGACACAGACCCGGTTCTCGTATGCCGATCTGCTGGCCGCCGAACGACTGCAGTCGCTGAGCCAGGAGCTCCGGATGATGCGAGGCGGCCGGAAGCTGGACCCCCTGCAGTCCGGAGTCCGCGACATCAACGAGAAGCTCGCTCTGCTTCGTCGTGTGTTTCAGGGAGAGGTCATCCGCCTGGTTCCAGGCGCCGCCGCGGAGAGCCCCTGGCGGGCAATTGGCTCGTCTTCCGCCGTGGGAGCGCCTGTCCCCGAAGCGGTCAGGGCCGCCTGGCATGACTTGGGCGGGGCATTCCTCGCCGAGGACGCCGATGCCTTCACCGTCGCCGGCGATCAGCTGGTCGCCGCCCTGGATCAGGTGTCCGCCTCAGACCGGCCCGACGAGCACGCCGTCGCCCTGGAACTCCGCTACAACCGGTTGTTTCTGTTCCGCAAGGCTTACCTGGCGATGGCCGGGGGCGCGATCCTGGCGCTGATCGCGGCACTCCGCGGATGGAGAAAACTCAACGCGGCAGCCGTGGCCGCGCTCGTTCTGGGCTTCGCCATGCTCAGCTACGGGCTCTGGCTGCGCTGGATGATCGCCGGCAGGATCCCGGCATCCAATATGTACGAATCGCTGCTCTTCCTGAGCTGGGGCATGGGGGCGTTCGGCATCGTCTCCATGCTGCTGGTTCGCGATCGAATCGTGCCCATCACCGCATCGTGGCTGGGTGCACTGGCTCTCATCCTGGCCGAGACACTGCCGGTCGACCCGTTCATCCGGCCGATCGCTCCCGTTCTTCTCGATACCGTCTGGATGTCCATTCACGTGCCGGTCATCATGCTGTCGTATAGCGTGCTCGCGCTGGCGGCGCTGGCGGCCCACGTGCAGCTCGTCCTCATGGCGTGGGCCCCGGGTCACCAGCGGCTCACGACCATGATCGACGCCGTGCATTCGTGGTATATGTACGCGGGGTGTGTGTTGCTGGCTGCCGGTATTGCGACCGGAAGCATGTGGGCTTCCTCGTCGTGGGGACGCTACTGGGGCTGGGATCCCAAGGAAGTCTGGTCGCTCATCGCCTTCCTGGCCTACCTGGCAATCCTCCATCTGAGAGCCGACAAGGGTGACACGCCGGGTTGGGTATATGCGCTTGGGGCCGGCCTCGGCGCCGTAGTCCTGACCATCCTGGCGATCAGCCTTCGTCCGCTGAGCGGAGCCGAGGTCGGAGCCCTGCTCGGTGCGACCGTCGCCATTCTCCTCTTCGTCCTGGCTCGCGGGCCGTTTGCGACCGCTTTCAAGAGCGTCCTGGCTTTCTGGACGATCGTCATGACCTATGTGGGGGTCAACTACGTGCTCGGCATCGGCGTTCACAGCTACGGCTTCGGCACCGGGGCGGTCGTCCGCTACATGTTCATGATCGGCGGCATCGACTTGTCGCTCATCGTCGCGTGCGCCGCCGTATACCTGCTGCGGAGTCGGGTGGCAAGGTCTGCCCAGGTCGCGCCCCTCTGACCACGAAATGCTTCCTCAAATCCCAGGAGCCGTCGCCCCTTGGCTGACCGGAGCTTGATTCACCAGAAAGAGCACGGCCATGCGGATGGCCAAGCCGTTGGAGACTTGCCGGAGGATGGAACTGTTCGGGCCGTCCGCGACGTCGCTGGCCAGCTCGACGCCGCGGTTGATTGGACCTGGGTGCAGGATGAGCAAGTCGGGCTTGGTGCCCTTGAGCCGCTCGCGGGTCAGGCCGAAAAGACGAACGTACTCCTCGGTGCTGGGGAAGAGCTGGCTGGTCATCCGCTCGCGCTGGATCCGGAGCATATTCACCACGTCGGCATCACGAAGAGCCTGATCGAGATTGTGACTGACGTTTGCCCCCATTTTTTCGAAAGCCCTGGGCACCAGCGTGGTCGGGCCCACCAGCGTGACCTTGGCGCCCAGCTTGTTGAGCCCCCAAAGATTCGACCGGGCAACACGCGAGTGGGCGATGTCGCCGACGATGACGACGTTGAGGCCTTCGATGCGGCCTTTGCGCTCGCGGATCGTGAAGATGTCAATCAGCCCCTGCGTGGGATGCTCGTGCTGGCCATCGCCCGCGTTGAGTACGTGGCAGTTGGTGAACTGCGTGATGTAGTGGGGGGCGCCTGCGGCTGTGTGCCGGATCACGAAGGTGTCCACGCCCATCGCTTCGATGTTCCGAACGGTGTCGCGCAGGGATTCGCCCTTCGTCACCGAGGACTTGGCGGCCGAGAACTCCATGACGTCCGCCGAAAGCCGCTGGGCGGCCAGCGAGAAGCTCATCCGGGTGCGAGTCGAGTCCTCGAAAAACAGGTTGACGACCACGCGGCCGCGAAGGGCAGGGACCTTCTTGATGCTCCGGGTGGACACTTCCTGAAAGCTCTCCGCGGTCTTGAAGATGTGAAGCAGCTCGTCGCGGGACAGATCCTCGAGCCCCAGGAGATGAGGCCGTGTCCAGACGAAACCATCCTGCGGATGAGCCGAAACCACCCCGGTACGCACGGCGGCCGCGGCCGGTGTGGATCCCGTGGTCCTTGATTTGCTCATTCCGAACGCACCTCTTCCACGCCATCCGATTCGGTCAACAGCACGGTTACCGAGACCCCCGGCTGCTTCACCGTCAGTCCAACGAAGTCAGCCTGAATGGGCAGCTCCCGCCCCGGCCGATCTACCAGGACCGCCAACCGGATCGCCTTGGGACGCCCCAGATCAATAAGAGCGTCTAGAGCCGCCCGGACCGATCGGCCGGTGAAAAGGACATCATCCACCAGCACGATGTACCGTCCGTCAATGTCAAAGTCGATCTCCGTCTGTCGGACGATGGCCTGGGGACCCAGCTCGGCCAGGTCGTCCCGGTAGAGCGTGATATCCAGAGAGCCGATCGCAACCCCCTGCGCCCCTCGGAAAGCCAGTTCGTGGGCCAGCCGCTTGGCGAGCACCTCGCCCCGGCGGCGGATACCAATGATCCCCACGGGGACCTGCCGCGGCAGTGAGTCAAACACCGCCTGAGCCAGTTGCCCCACCAGCTCGCCGATCCCCTCGGCGTTCAGCAGGATATGGGTCGAGGTTTTCTCCATGACAGGCGAAAGGTAACACCATCCCGTTCCGCGGACAAGAGCTCCAATCACGTGATCGGACCACCATGGCCAATCCACCGATTTTGAGTTGACAGTCCCGGCTGACAATTGGTAGAGTTGGAGCGTGAAACTGGAGAAGTTGGGGAAAATGTCCTCGTATGGGACGTTTGGGTAACCGCGGACGTGGCTGCGCTGCCCATAGGAGCACGTTGAGGTTCGTTGGCGATGAAGAACACGTACACGACAGGCGAAGTGGCCGATATCTGCCGGGTCAGCCAGCAGACCGTGATCCGGTGTTTCGACAATGGTCGACTGAAGGGCTTCCGGGTCCCTGGGTCCCGCTTCCGGCGGATCCCGCATGACTCCCTGGTCGAGTTCATGAAGTCCAATCACATACCGCTCGAGTACCTCGAGTCGGGCAAGAAACGGGTCCTGGTGGTCGACGACGACGAGGCGATCCTGGAGATGCTCGTCGAACTGCTGGAGCGCGACGGCCGGTTCGAGGTCCGCGTCGCCCGCGGCGGCTACGAGGCCGGCATGCTCACCCAGGAGTTCCGTCCGGACGTCATCGTCCTGGACTACAAGCTCCCGGACGTGGACGGCCATCTGGTATGCCGGACCGTTCGGGGCAACCCGACGTTCTCCGAGACGCGGATCATCATGATCAGCGGCGTCGCCGATCCCGACGAGATTGCCATGCTCCGGGCCGCAGGCGCGGATGATTTCCTTCGCAAACCGTTCCAGATCGACGAGTTGATCGCCCGCATCCTTCAGCTCGTGCACGTATAGGAGGAGCTGTCTCGGTCGGGAGGGATGATCGATGGGTTTGACGGCAACCGAAACAAAGGGGGGGATGCACGGCCAGCACGGGAGTCAGGTCGAACTCATCCTCGCTCAGATCGAGTCTTTGCCTACGCTCCCGGCCGTGGCGGTCCAGCTCCTGGAGCTCAGCAGCAACGAGCGGGCCTCGATCCGCGATCTGGTGCGGATCGTCGAATCGGATCCGAGTCTGGCTGCCCGGATCGTGTCCCTGGTCCGACGAGCGGACAAGACCGCACATGCCGAGACAGTCGAGCGAGCGGTCATTCTCCTAGGGTTCGACGCGGTCCGCAATCTGGCTCTTTCCATCCAGATCTTCGAGACATTCTCCCATCGGGTCGAAAGCGGCTCCCGCAGGTTCGACCGGCTCGCCTTCTGGAAACACTGCCTGGCCGTGGGATGCGCCGCCCGGCTGCTCTGTGACAAACGCTGGGCGACTCGGGGCGTCGGCGGATCAGAACCTGTGCCCGATCCGGAGCAAGCTTTCATCTGCGGGCTGCTTCACGATCTCGGCAAGGTGGTCCTGGCCGCCTGCTTCCCCAAGACGTACGACCGGGTGGTCGAGAAGAGCGATGCCCTGCTGGGCAGCCTGCTCGACGTGGAACGAGAGCTCTTCGGGCTGGATCACACCCTGGCGGGACGCCGGCTGGCCACCTACTGGAAGCTGCCGACGATGATCGAGGAGTGCGTCTGGCTGCACCACCACCTGCCGGCTTCGACCCCCACGCAGATCGGCTTCCCCGGTCATGTCCGCCTGGTCCAGATGGCCGATGAACTGGTCCGCCACGTTCGAATTGGCTACTCGGGCAACTACCAGATGAGTCGATCGCTCTGGAGCGCCTTCGGCGTGCCCGGCGATATCCAGGCTGAAGTCGGCGCCCTCAAGACCGACTTGATCGAACTGGTTGAATCGCGGGTCGGGCTGATGGGACTCGATTCCCTGACCTCCCAGGAAGTTTATGAGGAGGCTCTGGGCAAGGCCAATCAGGAACTGGCCCAGGTCAACTTCCGGTTGAGCGAGCTGAACGGGCGGCTGGCCCAGCGATCGCAGTGCTTCGATGCCCTGCAGGAGTTCAAGTCCGCCCTGGGAGATGAGCCGGATCACGAACACATCAGCCGGGCCATGCTGGCCGCCACCCGGGTATCCCTGCCAATGGTCCCCGCGGCCGCGGTCGCTTGGTCACCGTGTCGATCACTGGTCGTGATGGCCGTCACCCCGCGCCAGGCCGCCGAGGTGCATACCGACCTGATGCCCGACGATCTCGCTGGCGGGACCCTTGCCGACCGGGGCCCGACCGCACAGGATCCCGAGCAGCTGCTCAGCCAGGCGCTCCTTGACCGGTTGACGCCCCTGCTCGGCGCGCCCCCGGCTTGGTGCCAGAGCATCCGGAAACAAGGGCGACTCCTGGGCTGCATCGTTCTCACCGAAGCTCCTCCACCCAGTATCATGGAGACGCTGACCGTGCTGGCCGACTGGGCCGGATCCTGGCTGTACGGTGCCGAGTCGCGAATGACCGCTAGCCGCCTCAGCGAGGAAATGTCCGACATGAATCGCCGGCTCGTGGAGTCCCAGGCCGAGGTGGCCCGGATGCGCTCCCTGGCCACGGTGGGGGAAATGGCCGCCGGCGCCGCCCACGAGATCAACAACCCCTTGGCGGTCATCAGCGGCCGAGCCCAGCTCCTGCATCGAAATGCCCAGGATGATCAGACCCGCCGCGTCGCCGACCTCATCGCCGAGCATGCACACAAGGCCAGCGCGATCGTGAATGAGCTCATGGAGTTCGCCAAGCCCAACCCGCCGCAGCCCACCACCTGGCCGATCGCCCGGCTGCTGAGCGAGCTTCGGGCCGAGTGGCTGACCAAGGCCTCGCTCGGCAACGAGCAATTCCACCTCGTGCTATCGGACGACCTGCCCGACGTCCACGCCGATGCCGCCCAGGTGCGGAAGTTATTTGACGAACTGGTTCGCAATGCGGTCGAGGCCATGCAGGACCAGCCAAAGCCACTCTTGCTGATCAATTGCCATGCCAATGTAGCCGATGAGATGGTCGTGGTCAGGGTCGAGGATAACGGTGTAGGCATGGCTCCCGAAGTGCTGGAACGTGCTACCGACCCGTTCTTCTCCTCCCGAACCGCCGGCCGCGGCCGGGGGCTGGGCTTGTCCCGAGCTGCTCGGTATGCCGAGATCAACGGCGGCCAGATGCGACTGTCGAGCCGACCCAGGGAGGGGACGGTAGTGCTGGTGACATTGCCGACGGCACGCAAACCTGAGGAGTGCGGCCGACGGGTGGTTCGGTAGCCGCGGAAGCGATTGGACCGCACCGGCCGGCTTACCATCTTTGAGGTTCCATAGGACTTCGGGCTTCCCTGAAACCCCGACCTGCCGTCGGGGACAAAACAAGATCCGGGCCAGGCGGGCTGTGGAGGCCTTCTCTCCTCTCCTCCTCCTCCTCGCTCTCGCGGCCAAAACGCCCGCCGGCCATTTTTTTCCCGCGGAAGCTCTGTCCGGTGTTCCCGGAAGAGGAAAGGCTGATGCCCAGGCGACCAACCGAGATCCTGGTGGTGGAACAAGACGCCGACGTCGCCGAGATGATTTCCCAGTGCCTCGGCGAGGCGATCCAGGCCAACGTCAGCCGTGCCCGCACCGGCCAGGAAGCACTTCGCAGCGAGCTCACCCATCGCCACGACCTGATCATCACCTCCTGCGACCTCCCGGACGGCGATGTCCTCGACCTGATGCGTCAGCTGCGCGTGTCCAACAAGTGCCCGGTCATCCTCTTGGCCGATAACCCCACACCCGCCCAGCTGGTCCAGGCCATGAAACTCGGCCTCCGCCACGTGCTGCTCCGGCCATTCGACATGGTCGAGCTCGCCGAGGTGGCCCGCTCCGCCATCCGATCTGCCCGTCGACGCCGCTGCCACCGCCTGCGCTACCAGCGCCTGCGGCTCCTCACCGCTCGAATCATCCGCGAACGCCGCGATCTGCGCCAGCGGGTCGATCTTATCTGCCAGGACGTGGTTCGATCCTATCGCAACCTCGCTCACAAGGTCGCGGAATCAGGCGTCCTGACCCAGGATTGAACCAACGCTTGGCCGCACTCCGGGCACACCCCACTTATGTTGCCCCTCAGGTCATAGCCGCATCTCTGGCAGCAATGCCCAGGATACATGCGGTCATGCCAGAAAAGAAACACGGTCGGAACGACGACAAGCAGAAGCAGAATCCACAGAGGCACGGAGACGTAGAACCCGAAGAAAGTGCGCTCAAAGTAGGGCATCCAACCCTGCTGGCCCACATACCCCAGGCCGAACTGCAAGTAACCTACAACGCCAGAAATGTCCTTCGGGGCATTCCCTGCGAAGTGAGTCAGACAGCCGCCCGCGAAAGACAGGCCGCAGGTGGGGCAGAGTCGCCAATGTCTGCCGTCAATATACGAACCGCGGCGGGTGTAGTGAACCGACCAGAAGAGTGACACAATCCACGCCGTCACGATCAGCAGCGAGAGGATCAGTCCCGCCCATTTGAGTACCCGCCGTTTCCGCTTTCGAGTTGAGCCCGATTTCCAGGGCGGAGGGTCCGGTGCGGAGGCTGTCCAACCAGAAACCTCACCGCCGCCGTGTACGCGGGCAAAACCCGTGACCCGTCCTTGTCTTGGTGAAAAAACGTGCATCGTGAGCGGGCCTATGCGAGCCGGCTGTCGCCGCCGGCGTCGTGGCCGTCAGGGTTGATGTGCCGATCCGCGTACATCGCGGCCAGGGTCTCTCCCCACTCGCGCGTCTCCTCTGCCGCGTGTACGACACCCACCCGAATGACGAGCAACAGAAGTGCCGCGGCTACCCCGCAGGACAGCCTTGTGATCTGGAACTGGATCCGCTGCCAGTAGGGCAGATCCGGACGGCGGTGCAGCAGATCACGGGCCGCAGCCGATGCCCTCTCCGCCCGGCGAAGAAGCCGGAGAGCCCGTCCGTTTGCCCGGGCGTGCAGGTTGGGCGGCAAGGCCTGACCCTGCAACAGCGTCAGCGACGCCTGGACCCGGTTCACCCGCGATACCTGTGCCCGACAGGCCGGGCAGAGCTCGATGTGCCTCGACAGTCGAGCGGGCAGGGGGCCACCCTCGGCCGACCACTTCGCCAAATCCCCGCGCCTGCAGGAAGCGCCGTCATCACCGCGTCGAAAGTCATCGAGCCTCGGAGTCGCCTCCGCAGGAGGATTCCGTGTCATCCCGTGACCTCCTCTCCAATGAGCTCGGCGAGTCTGATCACCGCTTGCCGACGGTACAGCCGGGCCGTGCCCGCCGTGATGCCCAGGACCCCCGCCACTTCGGCATACCGCATCTGCCCCAAATCCCGCAGAATGACGACTTCTCGGAGATGCCGGGGCAATTCGCTGATCGCCAGCCTCATCCGTTCGAGAGCCTCCCTCTCGTCGCAGACGACCGTCACCCCTGGCGGCGGGGGAAGATTGGCCCGTGATTCCACCAGCTCCGACCAGTGGGCCTTCTGCCGTTGCCGGGTCCGCAACGTCTCGATCGCCGCGTTGACCGCGATGCGATAGAAGTACCCCGCCGGGTTGGCCCCAACACCCTGCTGGCCGCGAGCGGTCAGGCGGCAGACGGCCGTTTGGTAGGCGTCAAGGACATCCGCTTCTGAACCCAGCATGCGCCATAAGGCGGTCAGCACAGCGGTCCCCTGGCCGCGGAGCAGACGCAGGATCCACTGCTGACTCTCGGCGACCTCGGCCGAGGTCAGCGACGCCAGGAGCGACCGCAACTCAAGTGGCAAGGCAGCAGCCTGGGCCATGTCTGGCTCCTCGAAGAATGATGCGCCTGGGGGGCGGATGTATATGCCGACCTGGGCGGCAATTCTCATCTTGGCACGGCAGGGCCTGCACAACGCCCCTCTATTCATTGACGCCTGACGCCCGAATCTAACAGTCCGCGCCACAAAAACACCTTAACGCCAACCTGACTCAGGCGTCTTGGGACTGTGGAGGCTCCACCATGGCACCAACAGACATCTCCGCCGGCGAGGGCATCGTGCGGACGGTCGACGAGCTCCTGGCCCGGGCGATCACTCGAAGGGCCAGCGATATCCACGTAGAGCCCAGCGAGAGCGGCCTTCTCATCCGGTACCGGTTGGACGGCCTGCTACAGGATGTCGATCGGCTGCCCGCCCATCTGGCAGACAACGTCATCGCCCGCCTCAAGGTCCTGGCCGGCCTGCTGACCTACCGAAAGGACATTCCCCAGGAGGGGGCCTTCCGAGCGGGCAATGGGAGTAGGGAAACCACCCCAGGAATAGACGTCCGTGTCGCCACCTTCCCCACCGTGTGCGGCGAACGGGCGGCACTCCGATTGATGTACGCGGTAGGCCAGGTCAGCGGGCTGGACGATCTCGGGCTTCCGCCAACCCTGTTGGCGCGGCTTCGGCGGGCGGCCGAGCAGCCCCAAGGCATGATCCTGGTCACCGGCCCCGCTGGCAGCGGCAAAAGCACTACCCTCTATGCCTTGGCCAGGCATATCCGCACCGTCACGCCCGGCCGGAGCGTGATCACCCTGGAGGATCCGGTGGAGCAGCGGCTTCCCGGCGTGGCCCAGATCCAGGTCCAACCCCACGGCGAGCTGGACTACGTCAGGGCCATGCGGTCCCTGCTCCGCCAGGATGTTCAGGTCCTGCTCGTCGGCGAAATCCGCGATGCCGAAACCGCCCACATCGTCGTGGAAGCCGCTCTGACCGGTCATCTGATCGTCAGTACGCTGCACAGCGGCGATCCGGCCGAAGCGGTCGTGCGTCTCCTCGAAATGGGCATCGCCCCGTACCAGGTGGCCGGCGCACTGACCCTGGTCTGCACCCAGCGGTTGCTCAGAACACTCTGTCCGACCTGCCGCGGCCAGGGAACTTGCGACGTTTGCCTCGGCAGCGGCTATCTGGGCCGGACCGCGTGCGGCCAGGTCGCGGAAATCAACGACCGCCTCCGCCAGGCAATTCTGGATCGCCGGCCGGTGGGTGAGCTTCGACAGTTGATCAAGGCGTCGGGGCCGGATCTGGCCGCCGATGCCCGCAGACTGGTGGACAACGGGCGAACCACGCTCGATGAGGTCCGCCGGGTGTTGGGAACGCTGGATGGAGACCAGCAGGAAGACGTGTAGAAACTGCAGGCGAACCGATCGGTCGCCCGCTGCGTGGTCGGAGGAACAACCGATGCCATGGTTTGAATACGAGGGTCTGAGTCCGGGAGGAACGGCCGTTGCCGGACGAATCGAGGCCGCAGGACATGACCGGGCCATGGAAAGCTTGGCCCAGATGCAGGTGCAGGTCCAACAGGTCCGCGCCGCGCCACGCCCCGCCCGCTCACCGACGCAGATCAGCGAGGACGATCTGATCTTCTTCAACGAGCAGTTGGCCTCGCTGGCGAAGGCGGGTATCGCCCTGGACGAAGGACTTGCCCAACTCGCCCGTGATGTGGAATCGCCCCGACTGCGGAGGTGGATTACCGAAGTGGTGACCGAACTCCGCGCCGGCGTTCCCATCGATCAGGCGATCGCCCGTCGGCAGGAGGGCCTGCCCCTGCTCTACGGCCGGGTAATCCAGGCTGGAATTCAGACCGGCGAACTGCCGGGCGTTCTGCTGAATCTGAACCAGCATCTACGGCTGGTCAGCGAGACGCGACGGCTTGTCTGGGAGACCGCGAGTTACCCGATTCTCGTGGTACTCCTGGCGCTCACCATCACCTCGGGTTTCTTCGTTTTCGTCGTGCCGAGGATCAAGGAGGTCTTCCGGGATTTCGGCGTGGCCCTGCCCGGCCTTACCCTCATCATGATGTGGCTGTCAGATCACTACCTGCTCATCGTCCTGCTCGGCGTCCTCTTCTTCGCTGGACTGGCCTTCTTGTTCCACAGCCTCAAGTTCTTCGAAGGGGGAGTGATCCTGCGGGAGCAAATCGTCATGTCCCTGCCACTTTTCGGTCGAATCAAGCGGGCCTCGCTCGTCGCTCGCTTCCTCAGGACCGTCTCCACCTCCCTCGCCTCAGGCCTGCCCCTGCCCCAGGCCATGCGACTGGCCGCCGAGTCGACCGGCCACCGCGCCCTCATCACCGACGCCGATCGGCTCGCCCACGAGGTCGAGAAGGGCCAGTCCATCTTCGTGGCCAGTCAGTCTGCCCGGTTGATTCCACCGCTGTTCGGCTACTGTGTCCAGGTCGCCACCGGCCGGGAGACACTGCCTCTGGCTGTCGGCCAGCTCGCCAGGTCCTTCGAGAACCGGGCGGTCCACGTCCAAGGGCTGCTCCGTGCCTTCTTATTGCCGGCCATGATCATCGTCCTGGGTTGTTTCCTCGCGTTGGGTGTTGCGGCCATGTTCCTGCCGCTGGTGAGTCTGGTCAATTCTGTGAGCGGTTGAGGAAGAACAGATGATCAGCACATTCGAATACCTGCTCATCGTCATCATCGGATCCGTCCTCATCGGGGCCATCCTTCTCGGACCGGTGCTGTGGCTGATTCGGATCGTCGCCCGCGCGTTCCTCCCCGGCAACGTGGAACGCGGAGTGGTCTCCCAGATCGCCTCCGTTGTACGCCAGAATCTGCCGCTGGCAACAGCGGTGTCGCTCGGGGCGGATTCCGAGGACGGGCTGGCCGCCAGCTATCTCCGGCGAATTGCCCGGCTGCTCGGCCAGGGCCTTCCCCTGTCCGAGGCGGTGGCAAAGGGCTTCCGCGGCTGCTCCAGCCGGACGCTGAGCTTGATCGCGGCGGGGGAACGCAGCGGCCAGCTGTCCGTCGCCTTGGACGCGGCCGAGAGCCATCTTGTTGAGCGATGGCGACGCGGCATGCGGCCGGGTGCGAACGCCACACTGTACCTCCTCGCCATGCTCGGAGCCACCAGCCTCGTGGTCGGCTTCCTCATGGTGGGCATCATTCCCAAGTACGTGGAGATCTTCAAGGATTACGGCGCCACCCTGCCGTCCGAAACCATGGCGCTCATTGCAGTCTGCCGCTGGTTCGGAACCGGTACGCCTCCGGGCGGGCTGCTCGTGCTGCTGCTGGCGTCCGTCCTCCTCTTCTTGTGGGCCAGACCGCGGCGGTGGGGCACGCCCCGCTGGGCCACCCAGGTCGCCGACGCGATCCGCTGGCACCTCCCGGGTCTCCATCGGCTGACCCTGGGACAGGATATGAACCTGGTGCTGGAAACCATGCGCCAGGCAGTCGACTCGGGCATGGACTTGCCCCAGGCTGCCACGACAGCATGCGACCTGGACGTCAACACCTGCCTTCGCCGTAAGATGCGCCGCTTCGCGGAGACACTCGAGACCGGTACGAGTCCGGGGCAGGCGGCCGTCGATGTGGGGCTCGGCAAGGTGACCGCGATGGCCTTGGCCAACGGTGAACGCACCGGCCGCATGAGCGAGTCCCTGCGCTTCGCGGCCGACTACCACTACGCCCTGGTCAGTCGTCTGTGGTGCGTGGTGCGGAATCTGGCCGTGCCCGTCGCCACCTTGTGCGCAGCTACCTTCGTCGGCTGGACGGTCATCGCCATGTTCAAACCGTTGATCGCGCTGATCGACGCGGCCTGCTCGATTTGATGATAGGGAGATGGAGATGAAACTTCCGGAATATGGCCATAGGAGACGAGGCTTCAACAACATCGAAGTCATGGTCGGCCTGGCGATCCTCATCCTGCTGGGTACGCTCACGGCCAACGCAGTGCTCGACTACTACCGGGTCCGCACCGAGCAACACCGGCGATTGGCGGCGAGCTGGGCCGCAGCCGGGCAATTGGATCGATACCGGGCCGGTGCTCCCTTGGATTCCAAGCCGCCCGACGGACTGTGGTCGAACTACATCACCCTGACGACAAGGGTTCAGCCCGCCACCGGACAATGGCAGCAGTTTCGTCAGGTGACCGTCGTGGCCACCGTCCGGATGGCCGGCGGTCGGGAGATCCACGAACAGGTCAGCGGGTACCTTCCCCAGGAGGGCAAGCCATGAACCGACATCCACGGCGCGCGATGATGCTGACTCAAGTGGTGACTTGGCTCCCACTCTTTGCCGCCGGCACCACGATCACCTTGCTCATCTCGGCCCAGTCGCTACGCCTGCAGGCCCGGGAACGCGCCCAGATCGCCACCGAGGCCGTGGTCCAGGATCTGGTCAGACGCATTCAGGCCGATGCTGGCAGAGCGAACCAGATCGCCGCTGCCCCTGCCGGCGCGGAGACAGCGACGGCCGTCGAAATGCTCTCCGCCGACGGCGCGGCAAAAGCGTCTTACCAGGTTACCGGGGGAACCGTAACCCGCACCCAGACCACGCGCGACACGATCGACTCCAGGTACACGTGGAACCTGGGGAGCTGCTCGTTGAGCTTCCGCATCGAGTCCTGCGGGGCTTCGCCAGGCCTTCTCTGGATGACCTTCACCGAACGTGTGCCCAGAGATCGGACCTCCAGCGCTGCCGAGCGATTCTCCACCACGGCCTTGGTGGGCAGGGGGGTGCAGCCATGAGACCCGCCAAGTCCCACCCGCGGGGGGCCATGCTCATCCTGGCGGTCGCGTCAACCGGGATCGTCATGCTGCTCTTGTCCTGCTTGACACTCTTCGCCGGAGCCCGGTATCGCGACACGCAGACCACCCGCGTCCGCGTGACCGCCCGCGCCGCGGCCGACAGTGTCGCCGCTTACGCCCGCGAACGACTGCAGGAGTGGTCGGTAGCTGCCCCGGCGGCACCGGTCGAGGTGGACATCCGAGGGCTGTTGACGCCCGAGATGAATGGATCAGCCACCGCATCCGTGATCGCGGTCCGGGACCGCAAGGTCTGCCGGATCCGGGTCGAGGTCAGCCGCGGCCCCTCGGTCGTCGCCGATGAGTTCGATCTGGCGTTGGAGCCGTGACCACCGCCCGGCGCGAAAAATAGGCTCACCCCTGGGGGTGCCGTCTCGCCCATCCCCCGAGACTCCCCCACGAAACACGAGACGCCGAGGATCATGACCTTGGCGTCTCGTGCAGTACTCAGAACAACTTCGTGCCCGCATTCGGCCGTGTGCGGATCCGCCGATTCAGCTTGTTCCCGACCGAGCAGTGAAGAGCTCAGGCCCCGCGCCGACGAAGGGCAGCGAGACCACCCAGAGCCAGTAGAATCAGTGTAGCCGGTTCGGGAATGACTTCGGCGAAACTCGTGCCAACTCGCAGGTTGTCTACCTCCTGCGTGCCCGCCAGCAAGCCGCTGGTGGCGCCCAGGGAGCCCTGTCGGAGAGCATACGCCAACGCGTTGGCGTTGGCGGAGGGACCATTTGTCACACTGAGCTTGGTGTTGCCGTCTTCGCCCAGGGCGGGGTCCGGATCGACCCACAGTTCACCCTGGCCTGTCGCGTTCTCGTAGGAGGCCACAATCCGGTGCACCGTGCCAAAACTGAAGCCGGTCGCCCAGATAGCCCCCGCACCCGTGCCGGTCGGACCGCTGCCGCTGCCCTGCCAGACGTAGAAGGTGTAGTCGGATCCGGCGAAGGGCGTCACGCCGATCTTCGTGGGGAAGACGTTCGCGGCATTCTTGAAGTGGGCAAAGTAGTCAGAGCCAGTTACCGTTCCCGTGACGCTGACCAGGAAGCTGGCATACCACTTGTCACCGGCTCCCTGGGTCACGCCGGCGGGCGTGTTCACGTCTTCGCTGCTAGCGGCCGCGTTGACCAGCTTCGCGGCGTTGCCCGTGGCGATGGTACTCGAGACGACCTGGATCGGGTTGGCCCCGGCGCCGCTGTGGGCAGTCCACCCTCCCTGACCCGCAAGATTCCCCTGGGTGTAGGAATCGAAGTTCTCTTCAAAGAACAACGTTGCCATGGCCGAAGTGGAGAGAATCGCCACCACGCCGACCGCCAATAGGTATCTGTTCATCCCACTTCTCCTCACAAAGACTGAACCGTCGGTCTCGCCGATCTGACTGAAGCCGTCCTGCGACCGCAGGACACGATCGGAACCAGGTTTACGAACCCGCTTCTTCGACTCTATGGGGGGAAGCCGCGGCCAAACCGAGATGAACGCCCCTTTCCCGCTCGACCGGTGCGAGTCTCGACGCACTTGGCCGCCAGGCGCTTCCTTCACACCCAGAGCGGTATTATTAACCCAGGGAGGCTGAATGTCAAGAGTTATCGGCCCGACAAAGACGCTGGACAGGTCCCCCCTCAGCCTCTAGGCTGGCACCGGACCGCGGTTGGCAGGCAGGGGCGCGGCGTCGATCGCCGGTCAGCTCAGCTACGGAATCCAGTTGGAGCCAATGACAATGGAAAACTTGAAGACAGCCAGTGCACCTGGATCTCATCGGTGGCGCAGTTTCCTGCTCATGGTGTCGACGATCAGCTGGACCTCTGTGACACTGGCCGCTGATCTGCTTCCCCACGATCCGCGCACCCTGGCCGGCCAATGCGACAACGGGGTGCGCTGGCTCTTCCGCAAGCACGACAATCCGCCGGGCAAGTTGTCCATCATGATGCATGTCCGAACCGGCTCGCTGAACGAGCTGGACAGTCAGCGCGGACTCGCCCACTTCATGGAGCACATGGTTTTCAACGGCACCGAGCACTTCAAGCCCGGCGAACTGATCCCGTACTTCGAGAGCATCGGCATGAAATTCGGCGCCGACCTGAACGCCGGCACCAGCTTCGATCGAACCAGCTACATGATCCACTTGCCCAATACCGACCCGCCCCAGATCGACAAGGCCCTGATGGTCCTGAGCGATTTCGCCTTCCAGGCATCGCTGGCCGACGAGGAAATCGACAAGGAGAGGCCGGTCATCCTCGAAGAAGCCCGGGGACGAAAGAACGCCGAACAGCGAATCCGCGACAAACTGTGGCCGGAACTCTTCGCTGGCAGCCGCTTGGCCCAGCGCCTCCCGATCGGCATCGAGGAGGTCATCGCCTCGGCCCCGCCCAGCGAGTTCCTGGACTACTACCACACCTGGTACCGGCCGGAGAACGTCACCGTCCTCATGGTTGGGGACACCGCCTTCGAGCCGATCCAGCCTCTGATCGAGAAGTGGTTCTGCCCGGTCAAGACCCGAAAGCCGGGCCGGACGCCGCTGAAGGCGGAGCTGAGACCATTCCCCAGGGAACGGGCGTTCGTCATCACCGATCCGGAAGTCACCATCGGCAGCGTTCAACTCCTCGCTCTCCTTCCCGGGCGAGGCCCCGCTGTCACCGAGGAACTCTGGCGTAAGGAACGGGTCGAGGAACTCGCCGGATGGCTCCTCTCCCGGCGGTGTGACGAAATGGTCAAGAAGGGCGAAGCCTCCTTCCGACAGGTGGGCGCGAACGTGTCGGACATGTTCCACGAAGCCATGACCGTCATGGCGGCCGTCCGCGGCGAGCCGGGCGATTGGGCCAGAATGCTCGAGCAACTTGTCTGCGAGGTCAGTCGGGCCAATGAGTACGGCTTCACCGAGAAGGAACTGGAATTGGTCAAGCGGGAAATCGTCGCCCAAGCCGAACGCGGCGTCCGAACCGAGCCGACGGAAAACGGACGCTCCATGCTCAGCGCAATGCTCAACGCCGTCAATGATGGTGTCCCGATTATGTCGGCCCAGCAACGCCTCGACCTGATTCGGAAACTGCTGCCCAGCGTCAAGGCCGGCGAAGTCAGCCGGGTTTTCAAGGAGTGCTTCGCCCCAGGGGGCTTCGCCTACACCGTGGTCCTGCCGGAGAAGGAGACCATCAAGGCCCCTTCCCGCGATGACGTTCTGGCGGCCGCTCGGGCCTCCTGGGCTCGGAAAGTCGAGCCACGAAGAACCGAAGAGATCCCTGATGCCATCCTGGCTACACTTCCGGTTCCGGGCTCGGTGGCGGAGAGCACCGAGGACAAGGACCTGGGCGTGACTCATGCCTGGCTATCCAACGGCGTTCGCGTTCACCACCGCTTCATGGACTACAAGAAGGACTCGGTGACGGTCACCATGAGCCTGGCTGGCGGCGGGATCGAGGAGATCCGGGCCAACCTCGGAGTCACTTCCGTGGCCGCCCTGGCAATCAGCAACCCGGCGACCGGGCGGCTCAGTTCAACCGCCGTCCGCGACCTGATGCTCGGCAAGAACATCAGTGTGGGCGGCGGGGCAAACGCCGACGACGCCTTCGTGGTCCGAGTCTCCGGCTCGCCCAAAGACCTGGAATCTGGGCTGCAATTGGCCTACGCCTTGCTCATCGACGGGAAAATCGAGGAGACGGCCTTCAAGAACTGGAAACTCGAGACCCTGCGCCAGTTGGAGGAGGCCAAGACCAACGTGGCATTCCAGGCGGGCGAGGCCATGAGCGACCTGCTCAGCGGCGGCGATCCGCGGCGCATGACCGTCAAGAAGGAGAACGTCGAGGCCCTCTCCATGGCCCAGGGACAGGCCTGGTTCAAGCGACTCTGCCAGGAAGCCCCAATCGAAGTGGCCGTGGTCGGCGATGTGACCTGGGAACAGGCCCGACCCCTCGTGGAACGCTACATCGGGTCGTTGGGCCCCCGCAAACGCGGCGTCGAGCACCTGGACAAGCTGCGAACCTTGGCACGATCCAGGGGACCCCTGAATCGCAGGGTCGACGTCGCTACGGTGACACCAAGCGCCGTGGCGTACTCCGGATTCGTGGCCTGCGACGGCCAGAATGTCGATGACCGGCGAGCCATGCAGGTCGCCGCCAATATCCTCAGCAGCCGGTTGATCAAAACCGTCCGGGAAGAGCTGGGACTCGTCTACTCCATCGGCGCGTCCTTCTCACCTTCCTGGATCTACCGGGACACAGGCTCGTTCCAGGCCGGCTCCAAGTGCAAACCGGCTAACGCGGAACGCGTTGCCGAGGAGGTCCACAAGCTCTTCGCCCGGTTCGCAGAGTCGGGCCCCAGGCCCGAGGAACTGGAGAACGCCCGCAAGCAGGTCCTCAATACCCTCGACATCTCAATGAAGGAACCGAGCTACTGGGTCGAGCTGCTCGAACATCTTGACCATCGCGGGCGAAGCCTCGACGAACCGAAGACGGTCAAGGCGGCCATCGAATCCATGATTGCCGAGGAAATCCAGGCCACGTTCAGGAAGTACTTCACCCCGGCCAGAGCTTTCACCGTGACCGCCATTCCGGTCGCCCCGGCCTCAGTTCCCGCCCAGCCGGCGGACGCGAAGGAGAAGACGCCCGCCGGAACACCGTGACCGCCAGGCCTCCCCGCGGCCCACTCACCCATCGGGTCCGCCTGCATTGCCCCGGCTCGACCGGGCCCGCCCTCGTCCTCCGCGAGGAGTGACAAGTACGGAAACGACCAGGCCAGGACCACTGCCGGGCCGCGGAAACCGACCCGAGCCGGCGGGAATGGCTATCTCACGTCCTTGAAGTAATCTAGGGAACCTTTTGGATCTGGCTTCATGGTCTTGTCGCCGGGTTTCCAGTTCGCCGGGCACACCTCGCCGTTCTTGGCCACGTACTGGTAGGCCTGGATCAGCCGCAGGGCTTCATCCACGCTCCGGCCAACGCCAAGATTGTTGACCGTGTAGGTCTGCAGAATCCCTTTGTCGTCAATGATGAAGAGGCCGCGGGCCGCGACGCCGCCGTCCAGCAGCACCGCGTAGTTGCAGGCCGCCTCCTTGTTCAGGTCGGCCAGCAGCGGGTAGCGGATCTCACCCAGCCCGCCTTGCTTGCGCGGAGTGTTCTTCCAGGCCAGATGAGTGAAATGACTGTCCACCGACGCGCCAACCACCTTCGCGCCGAGCTTCTCGAACTCCTCAATCCGGTCACTGAACGCAATGATCTCGGTTGGACAGACAAAAGTGAAATCCAGGGGGTAGAAGAACAAGACAACGTACTTGCCGGTGTACTTCTGGTCGCCGACGATCAACGTCCCGTTCTCGTAACTGAGCTGCCTGAACTCCGAGCCCACGACGGCTGTGCCCTTGAATGCCGGGGCAGGTTTGCCTACCTGCAGCTCGCGACAGCATGTCTCCTCGACGTTGCTCATAGCACTCTCCTTGGGTTAGAAGTCCTCACCTTGGCTCTCCAACTGTGTGTCGATTCTAGTACGCCTCCGGAAGACCGACCACTCAAAAAGACCGGCCCCAAACCACCATCCGCGACCGCTCCCGCCGTACACCCGCTCGATCGTTGACCTTGTTCTTCCCCTTGCGGGGCGCGGGTGAGCAGAAGACGGATCACAAGAACCTGACGCGTGGTCCGCGGCCGCGAACCAGGCGGGACAGGATGGAGTCCAAAGACGGCTCGTGTCCTATGGGACGCAGTCGGGTCGGAGCTGCTGCGACCAGCCAATCCCCGGCCCGGTGACGCATTCGACGAAAGCAGTCAGATCGGCGGCATCCACGTCGTTGTCGCTGCCGGAATGGCCTTCCGGGCGGTTAAAGCACGCGCAGTGGTTCGGAACGCCGCCACCCAGCCCGGTATAGCACACCTGGAATGCCCCGAAATCGCCCTGGTCCACGTCCTGGTCGCCGTCGGCATCGGCGAAGGGGACGTGGCACACCGGCGCGTGCCCGACCCCATCGTACCAGGTTCGGTCGTCCACGCTGCCTGACACCAGATCGGCCGCGTTGACCTGAATGTCGATCGCTCCGGTCAACTGGAACCGGCCCAGGGGGGCGATCATCAGCACCTGATAGTTGCCCGCGTCGTCCCGCGTGGTCGTCGCGTTGACGAAGTCGCTGCCATCGGCGGCCGAGAGGATCGCGTTGCCCTTGCTGAAGGTCGTGAAGGGGCCCGACGCGCCCACCCGGAACTGAACGTCCCACAGACCGGCGTTGCCCGCATTGTTCCAGAACAGGCCGTACAGGTCGTAGGTGCCCGCCGGGAGGGTCAGGGTGGTGATCAGAATCGGGGGCACTTCCGCCCCGCCCGCCTCCCAGACCTCGCCGCCGTTCACCGTTGTCCGCGAGCGGATGTGCCACTTGACGTCACTGCCCGATCCCGCGCTCGTGCCGGTGGTGGCGTTGCCGCCCGCGCCGGTGTTGACCCAGCTGCCGTTGATCGTCGTATTGCCGTCGGTCCCGTCGGTGCTGGGGTCGGCGTCAACGTAGGTGATCCGCAGCGGCGCCCACACCTTCACTTCAGACGCCGGTACGCAGCTCTCCTGTCCCGCCACCAGCTGTCGAGCACTGACCCGGTCGTTGAGCGCGAGCGGCGCGACGGGGACGGTCAGCGTGGGCGGCGTGTTCGGCGGATTGCCCGCGGCGGAGCCGACCAACGTGAGGCCGTTCACGTAAACGTGGACGCTCTCGGCCTCGGGGACAATGCCACTGATCGTGGTGGTCGTCACACCCGGAAGAATCGGGGACTCCACCGTGACCGCAGGTATTCCCGCACAGGCCAGCGGGGGCACCAGCAGAGCGACGACTTGGGTGCTGAAGTTCGTGTAGCTGGCGTAGGTGCCGCGCAGCCACAGCAGGGCTTCCTGGGGGCCGTCGCTGGGCGGCACGACCGGGCGGAGGTTGTCGACCGTCGAGTTGGAGGTGACCGCCGTCCACGTCCACGCGGCCCCTCCGTCCGCGGTGACACCCTTGTAGATCTCGTAGTGGGCACCGGCCAAGTGAGTTCGGGGGTCGATCTTGGTGGAGATGTACACCGTGTCGGCCCGATGCGGATCCAACGCCCCAAGCCCGGTGTAGTCGTTCTCTGAGGCGTAAAGGTATCCGCCCGCCCTCGCGATCTCGTGCACCTGCCATGCCGCTCCGTCGAAGCGGGCGTAGAGGAACCGGTGGTCCGTGCTGTCGTTGTGGTTGGCCCGGGCGGTGAACAGGGCGTAAGGACGGACTTGCCCGTCCAGGCGAAGATCGGTCGTCCAGGCGAAACCAAGAGGCGAGGTATCAGTGTCGAAAACCGTGGCGTATTCGTTGGGCTTCTTGGCCAAGCCGTCGAAAACGTTTTCGTCAACGACGTGGCCAAAGGAATCGTACACCCTGCCGGCACGAATCACACCGTGGTAAATGCTGTTGTCATAGGCCCGCGGATGGTCATCGCTGGCGATGAAGTGAATCTCGTCCACCCCGTTCGAGGCGTAGCGGAGGTAGGGGCGACTGCCGTCGGAGCCAGTGAACTTGGGATCGCCCGTGGGCGTCGGCCAGTCGAGCAGACGCCCGGCATAGCCCCAGGTCTGGCCATCGTCGTCCGAGGTCAGCAGGTTCGGGTCGATGCCGACCGTGCGGACTAGGTCATACAGACGGCCCGCGCCGCCGTTCTCGCCCGACAGGCGATAGAGGTTCGAGTAGGTGACGCCCGTCCCATGATCGAAGGTCCGTTCCGGCCACCACGCGGCGGTATCCCCCGGGTCCACGGAAATCCGCCAGCGGCTCAGGGCGTCCGAGCCGTGGCGGGCATACATGGCCAGGTACCGGCCATCGGGCCGGACCAGCAGTGCAGGGGAGTTGTGGTCGTCGGCCTCGAGGTTGGCGTGGAGAACGAACCGGGTGATTCGGCCCGAGCGGAAGTCGCACGTGGCGACCTCGATGTTGCCGTCACGCCCCGCTCCACCCGCCCCGTTGGCATCGGCAACCGAGCCGACAATCAGCTTGCCGTCGTGAATGATGGCCCGTTCGCCCTGGTACCAGCACCAGGCGCCGTTGTCGTTGAGCATCGTCAAGGCGCCGGCAACATCGTCGGTCGCCCTCAAGGGCAACGAGCCTGTCACCGCGATGGCCGCCACACCGGCCAGCAGCCTTCGGCACAACCACTTCAGATCCATGCCCCACGCCCCCCGTTCCATGACCCGCCCGGGGACCGGCATCACAAGGCTGCGACCGCGCCGCGAACGGCTCAATCGCCGCAGCTCGGATCAGCAGCAACCGCCGGACCGCTCACACAGTTCACGAAGGCGGCCAAGTCCACCAGGTCGATCTTGCCGTCCGGAACGTGATCCAGACAGCCGCATTCGAACGGCAGCGCTCCGCTGAACGACGAACCCGTGTAGCACAACTGAAAAACGCCGAAGTCCTTCTGGTCTACGTCCCGGTCGCCGTCCGTGTCCGCGAACGGGCTGGGGCATGCGGCCACGTAACCGATGCCGTCATACCATGTGCGCTCGTCATCGCTGGCCGAAGTCGTGCCCGACGCATCCACGTAAACGTCAATCGGCCCGGCAGTCTCGAATCGGCCCAGCGGTGCGATCAGCAGCACCTGCGCGGGCTGTGTGCCCTGACGCGTGACCACCGGCGGGGTCGAGTCCACAAACTCGTGAGTGCCCACGTCGCTGGCAAACCACGCATTGGACCTGGTGAAAACGCTGAAGGGCCCCGTCTCACCGACGCGGAAACCAATGTCCCAGACACCATTGTTGAGGGTCGAACTAGGCGAGTTGTTCCAGAAAATGCCGTACAGGTCGTACGTCCCCGCGGGCAGCGAGAGCGTCGTCTTGAGCAGCGCGGTGCTCTCGTTCACCGTGCCGCTGGTGTCCGTCTCCCAGATCCTGCCACCATTGGTCGCGATGCTCCGCCAGTTCCAGAGGTTGTCGTCGGCGACTCCTGCGGTCGTGACGTTGCCGCTGGGGTCGTCTGGGAGAACGATGAGATCCACCAGGGCCCCGTCGAGCGTCGTGTTGCCGTCCGTCCCGGTGGTGTTCGGAACCGCGTCAACGTAGGTGATTCTCCCGTTGATGACCTCCACGCCGGTCGGCATGCAGCTCTCGACCCGCCGAATGACCTGAGTGGCCGAAATACGGGCATCGCGCGGCAGCGGGGAAACCGTAACGATCACACTCGTGGCCCCTTCGGTCGGCGCAGTGCCGATGAGCGCTGTGCCGTTGGCATACACGTTCACCGTCGTGGCGGCCGCATCGATGCCCACCACGGTGACGGTGGTGTCACCGAGCACGAGAGCCCCCTGGATCGAGACCGCTCCCACGGCCGCACAGTTGTTGACCTGCACGCTTGGCGCGGGCCAGCAGCTCTCCACCCCGTTCACCACCTGCCCGGCCGTGACCAGGCCGCTCAGCGGAGGGCTTGCGCTGATCGGGACCGTCAGCGTGGCCGGCGTCCCGTGCGGACTCCCGCTTGCCAAACCGATCAGGCTTCCGTCGAGGTAAACGTTCACCTGCTCCGCCTCCGACACGATGCCGTTGACCACCAC
>JAGNEZ010000050.1 GCA_018003015.1 Phycisphaerae bacterium
CCAGGCGATTGCCCGCCCGAAGCGGGGCGATGGGCTCGCCCATGCCGTTGGTGATCTCCACCTTGCCGGCGGAATCGAAGGTCAGCACGCGGCTGCCCTGGGGCGCGCAGGCAACGACAACATCGCGGTCCGGCCCCTTAAAACGGCAGGCGTAAGCTCCTTCCCCGACGTCGAGTACTCCGGCCAGCCTGCAACCAGCCAAAGTGGTGGCCAACGTCGCGAGGCAACGGTACCCGGGTTTGAGTCTGAAGTCGCTGCGGATCAGGCCGAAGTTCTGCTCACTTTCGTACGGATCGTTGCCGTCGTTGCGGAAGTCGTACCAGGAGATGTTGGTCGCCACGCCGCTGGCCAGCGAGGCGAGGTAGATGCGAGCAACGAGTGATGCCTGGTTGCGCTCACTGTAGCCGCTGACCAGCTGTGTCGGGAAGCCGATCTCGGTCAGCCACAGGGGTCTGCCTCCACCCAGTCTATGAGCGTCCTGGAGTTCACGGATGTAGCCTTGGTCGTTCAGGCCTCCGCGGTAAGGGTGAATCGATAACGCGTCGAATTTCCCGCCCTTATCCATTGTTGTCTTGATGAAGGCACTGTCGATGCCCGATGTGGAACAGCCCATCACGACGGCCTCGGGATCCTCGGCCTTGATGGCCGCATACGACTGGGCCAGTAGATCCGCGTACATCTCCTTGGGTCCCGTCCAGAAGAAGATGTTCGGCTCGTTCCAGATCTCCCAGTGTTTCACCCGGTCTTTGTAGTGCCGGACGACCTGCCGAGCCCAGTTAGCGTAGTCGCGGATTCCCTCCGGTGTGTTGGGTTTGGTCCATCCTGACCAGTAGGCGAGCAGGCCGTAGACCTGGATGCCATGTCGGCGGTGGATATCAACGACCTGATCGTAGAAGGACCAGTCCAGTTTGCCCTGCCGCGGCTCGATCCGATGCCACTGGAACTCCTCCCGGGTCCATTTGACGCCCGCGCGCTGGGCAAGGGCGGCCACCCGGTTCATGTTCTCGATGCCCTCGGGGTTGCCGCCCCACCGGTAGAGGTAGACACCCATACCGATGGGACTATTGAGGTCGAGATCCGCCGAGCCCACCGATTCCGGTTCCTGAGACACTCCGATAGAGGCGGGCGGAGTGGCGGAGCCCGGCGCCACCCATCTGAAAACCGCATCCAAAGCATTGAAATCACCCATCGGGCAGGCAAACTCGTGGACCGCTGATCCACCGGATGCCGGCAGGGTCAGTTCGGTTGCATCCATCTTCGCGCGTTGGTCCAAACCACGAATGTCGCACACTAGCCGCCCGATGACCTCCTCCTGTCTCACGTTTGTCACCCGCACGGAGAACCGAGCTTGCCCCTTGTCGAGATGGGCGTCGGGCACAAGAAGCGTGTCGTGCCCCGGGGGCATCTCTGTGTCCACCTCCAGTCGCTTGAGCCGGATCTGGCCTTGCGCCGGACCGCTCGCCTGTTCAAGCCGGACTTCCACCATGCGCAGCGGAAACCGAACCACGCCGTCGTCTTGGCCACCCCGATGCTCCCAGTCCGTCATTGAGCCGAGTGCCACCTCAATCGTCTGCTCGCCCTTACCATCGAGACGACCGATCTCGCGGGAGAAAACCTGGAAATGCGACCCCATACTCGCGTGGACGGCGACACCGGCCGTGTCGGTATCGAGCACCAGCCTCAACTTGACCGGCTTACCCATCAGCGAGAAGTCCCGGCGCAGGCCTGGCGTATCTCCGGGGTTGAAGGCGAACCTCCAATTCCGGCCGTCCAGTTTGTTTCCGGCCCCGCCGCGGACGCTCCAGTGAGTGTTGCCGGAGAAGTCGTCCGGGACGTAGGTCGAGAGACCGGTGCGGTTTGGGCGACCGCTGGCCAGCAGTTCGACATCATCCAGCCGAAGCACGCCGACCCGCGGCTCGTCGCTGTTCTCGATGAGCACACCGAACCGTCTGGTCGGGAACTTGACCTTCCCATCCTTCGCCCCGCCCCAGGAGGATTGCCAGTGCCCGAGATCGACCTCCACTTGCTGCCAGTCGGCGAAATGGTATTCGAGCGGCTTCTGGAAGGTCTGGCCGCCGGCGTCCGTCGCTCGGAACGTCAGCTTGTGTCCGCCGGGTTTCTTGATCCAGAGCCGCACCGTCCGAGCCGTATTGCCTTCGGGCAGTACGAATCCGGCCTCGACGTAGTTGCCGCCGCCGGTAAAGTCGTACTGCAGAGCGAGGCACCCGCGAGCGAGGTGGCCTTCACGGCCATCCCATGCGATTGCTCCCTTGGCCCCGGGAAACTCCGGCCCACTATTGAAGTCCCAGGTTTTCGCCGAGCCCGCGTCGTCGAAGCTGATCGGTCCCGCCTTGAGTTTGGCGGCGGGCAGTGCGACCAACATGGCGGCGAGCCACGTCGTCACCCGTACACGAGGATCCACCATGGCCGGCCTCCCATTGAGCCACATAACGGACACGCCACGCACAGGGCCAAAGGAAGGTAGCCTTATTCCCGGCGATCGTCCAGCACCTCTGACGGGGTTGTTACCCGGGGATGCAGGCTTATTACTGGCCGCATGCGGCCTGAGGATGGTACCATTCCCGCATCCGGTCAGGTCGGGGTGCCTCCGGCCGACCTTCGAGAGGATCATGAGCAAGGACCGACACCTGACTTTTGACGCGTTCCGCGGCTTGGCGATACTCGCGGTAATCGCCCTTCACTGCCTAAACAGGCCCCCGGAGCGAGCCGATGCGCCTGACAGCGCCCTGGCGGGCTTGAACCAGGCATTCCCTGTCTTGTGGCGACCGTGGCTGGTATTCGCCGTCCCGGTCTTTCTGTTCATATCGGGCTACTTCCTATGCGACACCAGAATCAACAGCTGGGCGGAGTACCGCGCGCACCTCACGAAGCGTCTGCCTCGTATTCTCATCCCCCTGGTCACCTGGTGGCTTGTGGGCCGGCTCATCCTGGCAGGGGTCATGATCGCCTACTTCCGCACGGCACAGACCGACATGTCCGACGTAGCCCAACGGGAGCTTTACTTCAGGATCGCCTTCTTCATTCAAGGACCGTACTACTACCTGATTGTCCTGGCCCAGATGTACATCGTACTGCCGGTGCTAACCTGGCTGAACCGGATGGAGCTGGGGCGGCTGGGGCTGCTGGCCTTCTGCATCGCGTGGCTGGCTTTCCGGCAGCCGCGATTGTCGCAGTGGACTGTGCTCCTGCTCATCCCCTGGATGCTGTATTACCAGTTGGGAATGTACGTCGGCAGCCGCGCCACACTCAATTACCGCCGATACCGCAAGCTGATCGTGGCGGCCGTCGTGGTCTTCGGCTTCCTGGGTATCCTGGCGGGCCTTGCTCGACTCTGGGGATATGCGGCCGCACCCGCGGTGTCCGGAATCGCGCCCGTAGAAGCGGCCTATTCCTGTTCCGTGATTGTCTTGATGCTCTTGCTGGCCCAATCTCGGTGGGCACCTGACTGGCTGGTTTGGCTGGGGGGCTACTCGTTCGGCATCTATCTGATCCACATGCTGTTCGTTGTCCTGGCAGTCACCCTGGTTCGCCAGGTGGAGTGGTTGTGGGCCTTCCATCCGCTCTATCATACCGTGGTGGCAACGGCCACACTGGTGGGGTCTGTGCTCTTCATCGCCGGTGTGCGGCGTGTATTGCCGCAGAGGATCTGCCAGCGGTTCCTGGGGTTCTGACATGCCCAGCCGCAGTATTCGGTGTGACCATGGGAGCAACGAGGAGCCACGCACTCCCTCCGCGCTGCGAAGAGGGCGCCCTTGCCGGCTGGCCGGTCGCCTCATGGACGGAGAAGGGCACCTCGGATTATGCTGTCTCGGTCAACCAACCACGGACTCAGACGGGGTGGCGAAGATGAATACAGCACGATACATGTCCCGCTGGCACGCCATCGTGCGGACCGGGCGACCAGGAAGACCTGAAGGTACTCTGCTTCTCGCGGGCATCGCTGTTCTGGCGATCGCCCTCTCCGCTTTCGGGCAGGCGTCCGGCGGACGTTCTGCCTCTGCCGGTAGCCGCGACCGCTTCGTCATCATCGTGGATCCGGCGGCATTCGGACCGGCTGCCCAGGTTTTCCAGGAGGAGTTGAAGCGGCGTTTTGCGGCCGACAAGAACGCACCGGAGCTCGTGCTGGTCGAAGGTGCCGAGTCGAAAGTGCTGGCAGCTAAGGTACTTGCCGTGAGGGCCGACGGCGGCACGCTTCCGCAGGGTCTGCTTGACGTCCGCTCCAGCGCCACCCCCGACAAGCCTTCGCAGGCCTTCATCGAGGCCTATCACTACCCCTTCGGAGCCATCGCCCGGGATCACCTTGAGAGCCCGGAATACAGCTTCAAGTTTGCCTCCTGGTCGGCTCTGCTGGCGATCAGCCTGCATCAGTCTCTGGCGTCCACGCGCGGCGGCGAGCGGGCCCTCTTCGGCGAGACAGAAATGCGTATGGCTACCGACGCCAATCCGCACTTGCCGCGTGAAATCCTCGGCAGGACGGTGCGTCTGGTCTGCCAGGAACCCAAGCCGCTCGCCACTGGCCGCGCGGTTCGGCTCGCGTCACTGGTGAAAGAGGCTGTAGCAGGCCTTTCAGAGCAGACGAGCACGTGTCATATGATGGGTGTCGTTTCGGAGAAAGTGATCGGGAATCTCGCCCAGCAGCTACCCGCCAAGGTTCTGATTCGAAAAGGGAACGAGCTCGCTCGGGCACGCACAGAGCGGGTACTCGGGATGCCCGTGACCGACGGAATGCTCCTTGGCAGCGTTGAGGTCCGCGTCTTCAAGTACGAGTACCCGGACAGGGAGTCCTTGAAGCTGGCCGACCGACTGGCGGCCCAGGCTGCCGGCCAGGAACCGCCCGACCAGGTCGGTAAGCTGGTCGCGACGGTTCGCCCTTCCCCATCCGGCCTCTACGTCATCAGCGGTCTCGATCCGCTCGCGCCATACGTGATTCGTTTCATCGACACCAGCAAGGATCGCAATCACCCGCTTCGTCAGCTGGACGAGGTTGCGTTCGTGACCAGCTCGCGCCAGGGCATCGTTCGAACCGTGCCGGGGAAACACAGCCGCTACCTGCCCTTGCCGGATGAGTATCGGCCGCCGCCGCCCGTTCTGCCGGATGCCAAGGTGATGGATTACGTGATCGAAGGGGCGACGGTCTTTGACGGATCGAAGGACAAGCCGCGATTCACCGCCGATCTGGGCGTGATCGGGGAGCGAATCGCGGCCATCGGCGATCTGTCCACCGTGACCCGTCGAGGCACAATCGTGGGCCGTGGCTTGTTCCTCATGCCTGGTTTCGTAGACATACACAGTCACGCCGATGACAACGTGCTCAAGGTTGCCGACGCCCCATCACACATCCGCCAGGGCATCACCACCGTACTGGCCGGCAACTGCGCCTCTTCTCCGCTGGGCATCGGCGCCTTTCTCGACGAGGTGGATCGCAAGGGTAGCCCGTTGAACCTGGCCGTACTCATCGGCAACGCTCCGGTGCGCGAGCGGGTGATGGGCAAACGCAAGGGATTGCCCACCACCGAGGAGACCTACCGGCAGAAGGAGCTGGTGGACCTGGCCATGGAGGAAGGCGCGTTCGGCATGTCCACCGGTCTGATCTACGCGATCAGTGAGCAGGCCTTCCCTCTGGAACTCGCAGAACTCGCCAAGCAGCTCAAGCCCTACGGCGGATTCTATGCCAGCCACATCCGCGACGAATCCGACGGTGTACTCGGTGCGGTCCGCGAGGCTCTGTTCATCGGCGAGCTGGCCGAGGTACCCGTCCAGATCTCGCACATGAAGGCCAACCACAAGCGCAACTGGGGGGCGATGGAGCGTTACCTGGAGATCATGAAGGCTGCGCGGACGCGTGGCATGGACGTCACTGGCGACCAGTATCCCTGGCGAGCATCCGGCCCCGCGGCCCACTACACGCTCCACAAGCTGCTGGTCCGGGACGCGATCCGTGCCGGCACGCCCGAGGTTATCCTGCTCAAGAACATGCCCGGACAATACGCCAAATACTCCGGACGACCGCTGACCGAACTCCTCGCCGCCGAGAAGATCACGCCCCAGCAACTGATCGACCATCTCAAGCTAACCGAGGATTCGCCGGTTCATGCGACCTACCTCTGCATCGGCGAGGAGGACCTGTGCCGGGCCATGAAGGAGGACATCGTCATGGTCTGCACCGACGCCGGGCTGGCTTCTAGTGCGGACATTGCCGGCGGCAAGGTGAGCGACGCCCACCCGCGCAAGTTCCGCACCTATCCCGAGTTCTTCGCCCGTTACGTGCGCGATCGCAAGATCCTGTCCTGGGAACTGGGCGTCTACAAATGCACCGGACTGCCCGCCCAACGACTGAAGCTGACTGATCGAGGGGTGCTCAAACCGGGCGCGTTTGCCGATCTCGTGCTGCTCGATCCAACCAAGCTCGACCCGGGAAGCGACTTCCGCGACCAGGCTCCGCCCCCCAGGGGGATCCAGTGGGTATTCCTCAACGGCCGGCCCGTTCTCAAAGACGGCCAACCCGTCGACCTTCTTGCGGGCAAGGCGCTCCGTGGTTTTGGACATGAGAGACCGTGACCCGGATCGGTCATCGCAGCGAGACCAGAGGAGCACTGCGACCGGAGCCGCCGACGCATCCTCAATGGGAAGCACACGGTTCACATCATCGACATTCAGCCCGCATCACTTCGCCCTGTCCCCTGACACGCGTCGGCGAGGGTAGTACAATGCGCGCCTTGGCAGGGTCTCCGCAGGCCGCGTGCCGCGCCGACCCGGTTCTGGACAGTTCACTTGGGATGAAAGGACACGATATGACCAATCACCAGGACGATCACTCACGGCGAAGCGTCATTGCCGGCGGCTTGGGAGTCGCGTCGGCCGCTCTGCTGGCTTCGGGGCGCGAGCGCTTTGCCCTGGCCCGGCCTGCAGAACCCATCCTGCAGCCTGAGGCCCTGAAGGTCGCTCCCGGCGAGGACATCCGCTGTGGGATTATCGGCGTCGGCGGGCGGGGTACAGGGGTACTGGAAGCGATCAACCATGTGGCCGGCGTCCGGGTGACTGCCATCTGCGACATCGACGAGGCCAAGGCCAAGGCCGCCGCCGCGAAAGTCGCTGCTGACCAGCCCCGGCTGTTCAAGGACTACAAGGAGCTGATCAGCTTCAGCCCCATCGACGTCATCTTCGTGGAGACACCCTGCTACCTGCACGCCGACATGGTGGTTGAGGTGATGAAGTCGGGGCGGCACTGTTACGGTGAGAAGCCGATGGCCCTCAGTGTGGCCGACGTTGAACGGGTCGTTCGGGCGGTCGAAGCCAGCCGGAGGGTCTACCAGGTCGGAACGCAACTCCCCTACGCGGCCCCCTGGTTTGGAGCGATCAAGGCGGTCAATGAAGGCGCCATCGGCAAGCCTATCCTGATCCGGGCCCACCGGATGAATGGCGGCGACCTGCCTCATCACATTCCCTGGTTCTTCGACCGAAAACAGTGCGGGGATATCATCCTCGAGCAGGCGGTCCACGAGTTTGACATCTTCAACGCCCTGCTCCAGGACATCCCGGAACAGGCGTGCGGCTTCGGCGGCCAGGCCATGATGTTCAAACCCGCCGGCCGGAACATACGCGATCACTACGCCGTCGTCTTCGACTACGGGAAGGACCGCAAGGTCGCCTATTCGCATGCCTACATATCCGTACCCAACGTACCGTGCGACGGGCGGTCGGAGTTCGTTTACGGTACCGGCGGGGTGGTGGACGTCGAGTACGGCATGATCTACCCGCGCGACGGTAAGCCCCGGAAGGTCGAAGAGGAGCCGAAGGGCGACTCCACGCAATTGGCCGTCAACCATTTCTTCGAGTGCGTACGCAACGGCCGGCGCCCCCTGACCGATGTGACCCGCGGACGCAACGGTGCGCTGGTCGGCCTCCTGGGCCTCAAGGCCCTGGATACCGGACGTACGGCAACCATGAAGGAACTGCTGAGTCAGGGATACTCAGCGTAGTTGTCTTCACCGGTCGGCTGTCGCCTGTGACACCCTCGGCGAGTGGTGGGTAGGTTACTCCGTCTGCAAGCGGGTTGTCCGACTCGTGGAGCGGGCCCCGCTCACGACCTTGACGCAGTGAAGCACTGCGGCTAGATTGTCCTTTTAGCGTCGAATTGCCTTTTCAAAGGACGTACATCGGCGTGATTCCCCCCAGTATTCATCACCATTGCGGTCTCTTTGGCGTGTTTGGCCATCCCGAAGCCGTGCAGCTGACCTATCTGGGGCTCTATGCCCAGCAGCATCGCGGGCAGGAGTCGGCCGGCATCTGCAGTTGCGACCACGGTCCGATCAACCGTCACGCGGGCATGGGGTTGGTGACCGATGTCTTCGATCCGTCGAAGCTCGAGCAGCTGCGCGGGACGATGGCCATCGGACATGTGCGCTACTCGACCACCGGTTCCTGCCAGGCCAGCAACGCTCAACCTCTTCTGGTGAACTACGCTCGCGGGCAAGTAGCCGTCGCCCACAATGGCAACCTGATCAACGCCGCCCTGCTGCGCAACGAGTACGAGGAGCATGGGGCGATCTTCAACACCACCAGCGACACCGAGGTCATCGTTCACCTGCTGGCCAAGCCTCGCCATCTGGATCGTTCCGATCAGATCGTCCACATCTTGAGTCATCTGCAGGGCGCGTTTTCGTTGTTGTTCCTTTTCACCGACCGCATGGTGGCCGCTCGCGACCCGTTCGGGCTGCGTCCCCTGGTTCTTGGCAAGCTGGATAACGGGGCCATCGTCGCCGCAAGCGAGACGACTGCTCTGGACATCGTTGACGCCGAGTATCTCCGCGAGGTAGCCCCGGGTGAGGTCGTGACCATTGGGGACAAGGGTTTAAGCAGCAAGTGGATTGCCCCCCCCGGCGCGGTCCAGCCGGCTTACTGCATCTTCGAGCAGATTTACTTCGCAGACCCGGCCAGCGACGTGTTCGGCGAGAATGTCCACCTGGTTCGAGCGGCCATGGGCCGGCGGCTGGCCTGGGAGGCCCCGGTCGAGGCCGACATGGTCATGGCCGTGCCCAACTGCGCCCGCTGTGCCGCGATCGGCTACTCCCAGGCCAGCGGCATCCCCTACGGCCGCGGCTTCACCGTCAGCCACTACGCCGGCCGGTCGTTCATCATGCCTGAACAGAGCATGCGCGACCTGGCGGTGAAGATGAAGCTCAATGTGATCCGGGGCAACGTCAAGGGCAAGCGACTGATCGTCGTCGAGGACTCGGTCGTTCGTGGGACGACGACTCGCGGCAAGGTCGGGGCGCTGCGCAAGGCCGGTCCCAAGGAGATCCATCTCCGCGTGGCTAGCCCGCCCATCCGCCATCCCTGCTACTTTGGCATTGATTTCCCAGACCCGTCCACTCTCATCGCCAACAACCGGTCGGTGGATCAGATCCGCGACTATCTCGGTGTTGATTCGCTCCACTACCTCTCGGTTGAAGGTATGTTGTCCTGCGTCAAGCATCCCCCCGACCACTACTGCACCGCCTGCTTCACCGGCAAGTACCCGATGCCCGTTGACCATCCGGTCAACAAGCTCGCCTTTGAGCAGCAGCTCAAGATCCTCGAGTAGCGCGACGACGACTCAACGCCAGGCAAGGTCGCGACTGAGGCGATCGCCACTCCGATCCGGCGCAGCCGGCGGGAGTCGGGGGTGAGACGATGCCCTGGCCTACGCGAGAGGTACCTGCCCGATCATCGACCAGGCTGGGATGCGGCGATCTCCAGGGAGGCACACACGATCGCCTTGTCGTTGCGGGCGAAGACGTGACGATTCGCGAATGCCGGATGCGACCAGACGACGTCGCGTCGGCGCACCCGATTCGTAGGCTCGATGAGTCTGGCCCGGCTCAATTCCTCATATCCTTTCGGACTGAGGCGCGCGGTGATGAGCTCGCCCTGCTCGTTGGCGATGAAGACCCGATCGCCGCACGGAATCAGAAAGGCATTCCACCAGCGGTCATTGCCCGTCGGCTGATACGTCTCCCACACTCGCCCGCCGGTCTCGGCGTCCAGGCATCGCAGGGCACCGTAGCCGCCGACAGCATACAGGTACCCGTCTTTCAACCATGGCGTGGACATGAGGCAATGGACCTTCTCCGTGTCCAGTTCGCTGTCGCTTTCGCCTTTCCACGAGACGGTCGCGGCCGGCCGGTCGGCCGCGAGGCGGAGCATGAGCGGGCCGTTGTAGAAGGTCGAGACGAAGAGCCGGCGCCCGTCAGTAATCGGGGTGGCGATCGAAAGACCGCTTTCACAATGAAAGGGCTGTCGCCAGTAGAGTTCGCCGCTGTCAGGGTCGAGCGAACACAACTCCTCTGGCATCCACACAATCAGTTGCCGTGTCCCGCTTGCTTCGATGATCACCGGTGGGCAATACCCGATCTCCCGGGTTGACAGCGACCGCCAGATTTCGCGGCCGGTGTCCTTGTGAAAGGCCACCACGGCCGCAGTGTCCGGGCCTCCGATGAGGGCGATCAACCGCTCGCCGTCGATCAGCGGAGCGCTGGCGAAGCCCCACACCGGCACCGAAGCACGGTAATCCTTGACGTAGTCCTTGGTCCAGAGGACGCGGCCGTCGCGAGCATCGAGGCAGAAGAGGTGTCCCATTGCCCCAAGGGTATAGACCTTGGCGTCGCGCACCGTGGGCGTAGCCCGAGGGCCCGAGTCGTAGCTCACGCCATAGGTGCAGGCGTACTCGTGCCGCCAGAGCAGCTCTCCCGTGCCGGCATCCAGGCAGAGTACACGCTCGGTAGGCTTGTTCCTGTCGCGGTCGGTCACGAAGACTCTGCCATCTGCCACTGCGGGGCCGGCGTAACCGGGCTTGATCGCCACTCGCCAGCGGATCGGAAGCTGGCCGCCCTTACAACGGTCGGCGATGCCGGTCTCGCGCCAAATACCGTCGCGCAGCGGACCGCGCCACTGAGGCCAGTCATCAGCCGAAACGGACAGACCGCCCCCCTGAAGGACTGCCAGGAGTGACCCCATGATCAGGGAGCAACGCACGATCCGACTTGAACCTCCGCGGAGAAGAAGGGTCAGCGATGATCCGCCAGCTGCGCTGCGGGGAATTGGAACCGCCGAGACGCCGCTCCCTCCATGGCTCATTTCCTGCTCAGATCCACGCAGACGGCCTTCTTCAGGTTACGGGCGAAGAGCTTCCCCTGGTGCAGCGCGGGAATCGTCCAGCACCGTCCGTCGAGGATCGAGGCCGTCGCCGTCGGCTTGAACTCTTTCGGTGAGACCGGAGCGATCATCAGCTTGCCGCTTTCGGTCAGGACGATCAGCTGGTCGTCGGCCAGAAGAACTGTTGAGTTGGCGGTACGCTCGCGGACATCCCAGAGGATCTTCCCGGTCTTGAAGTCAACCGCCTTCAGCGACTTCTCATCTCCGCCATACAACACACCGTCCCTGAGGACGCACGACTGGAACTTGTTGACGATGTTCTTGTTCCGCCAGACCTCCTTGCCTTCCAGCTTGTCCCCGGCCGCGGCCATCTTGAACAGAGCACACCCGGTACCATAGCCGGAAGTCAGAAAGAGATGGCCGTCGTGGAAAATGGGGGACGAGGCATTAACGTCGTAGGAGGTCTTCCAGGGGGTCTTCCAGACCTGCTTGCCGGTCTTGGCGTCGGCGATGATCACGCACTTGCCCATGAAACCAACGATGTACCGCTTGTCTTCAAAGGTGAACGGGTAGGGCGTGGCATATCCCGCCTGCTCGTCGCCGCATTTCCAGACCGTCTTGCCGGTCATCTTGTCCAGAGCAAGGAGCCCGCCGTCGGCGTTGCCGGGCGTCACCACAGCCAGATTGCCCTCAATGAGGACCGAGTTGCTGTAGCCCCACTGAGGTTCGTTGTTTCCCTTGTACCGCCAGATCTCATCGCCCTTGGCCGCATCGAAGCACAGGACCAGGCCGTGCCCGCCGACAATGTAGATTCGGCCGCCGTCAAAAGTCGGCGTGGCCCGTGTTCCGTCACCGCCTTGTCCGTCTTTCCTCTCCGACTCGAATGCCTTCTGCCAAACGACGTCACCCGTTCCGGCATCTAGGCAGTAGAGCACCTGTTTCCTTTCCTTCGTGCCGCAGGTGAACACCTTATCACCTACACAGGCGAACGAGCTGAAGGCCGCGCCGATGGGCTTGTCCCAGATGATCTTCGGGGGCTCCGTCCACGTGGTAGCGAAGCCCGTCTCCGAGCTGATGCCGTCGTGGTTCGGCCCTCGCCAATGGGGCCAGTCACCTGCGGCTGCTGGCAAAGGACTCGCAACAACGCCGGCGAGCAGAATGAGGCCAGCCATCCAGGCGGTTTTCATACGATATCTCCCTTCGAAGAAAAGCTGAAACGATCTTGTTCTCCCGTCAAGGCATTCCCCGACCCACGCCCGGGATTCTAAGCTGCAGGGAAGTCCCCGGCAACCACCCAAAATCTCGTGGGCATGTCAGAGAGTCTCGACGGTGATGTGTTCGTTGGTATAGATGCAGATTCCGGCCGCAATGAGGAGCGACTCGCGAACGATCTGGTCGGCCGGTAACGCCGAATGGCGCAGCAGCGCCCGTGCCGAGGCGCCGGCGTACATCCCTCCCGAACCGATGCCGATGATACCGTCCGTAGGCTCGATGACATCGCCTGCCCCGCCCAGAATCAGGGACGTGTCCCGATCCACGACAGCGAGCATGGACTCCAGCCGCCGCAGAATACGATCCGTCCGCCAGTCCTTGGCCAGCTCGATGGCCGCCTTGCGTAGGTTGCCCTTAAACTCGTCGAGCTTGCGTTCAAACCGGTCCAGAAGAGCGAACGCGTCGGCGGCCCCGCCCGCAAAGCCACAGAGCACTTTGCCGCCGCACAGTCGGCGGATCTTGCTCGCGTCGTGCTTGACGGCCGTTGAACCGAGCGTCACTTGCCCATCGCCGCCGATGGCGGTCATTCCGTCGCGGCGGACAGCCAGAATCGTCGTGCTTCGGACGATGTGCTCGGATCTGCTCATATGGAGACTACCGTAACCTCGACCCTGGTGTTCCGCAACCTGATCCTGCGTGTAGTGTTCATCCACAAGAAGCCGTATGATGTGTGGGCTCAGAAACGAAGTATCCGTCGAGACAGCGGGAGGTGCGCGCATGGATGGCAGATCGCTGATCCGCATCGGAGGGCTGGTCCTGGCGGTGGCCTTGGTCGGCTGCAACAACAAACCGCGGTCTGCGGGAACGGGTGCCGCCCCCAGCGACCAGGTTACGTCGCCGACCGCCGCGGCTGAGACGAAGCCGTTCCTGGGTCCTGCCGTGGCCCGCTCGGCGTCTCAAACCGCTGCTCGGCAACCGGTTCCGGCGTCACTCCCCACGTCGACCTACGACTCGACGCCCCCTTACCCGGTTCGCCTCTTCGTTCGTTCGCCGGAGGACGAGCAACCCGGGTGGCTCAAGATTCTGTCGCTGATCGATCCGAAGACTACCGCCACATGCAGCGGGCAGTTTGCCGTGAAGAACCAGATCGAGGTGACAACTGACAACGTACGACAGATCCGCATCCACATCAGCCACTTGCCCCTGGCCGAGAGGAAACGGATCATCCTCCGCATCGACGACCAGGCGATTGAGCTGGCCCGCAAGAACCGGGATTACGTCATCGTGGAACGGCGCACCACCGGCGAATGGAATGTCGCCAGGTCTCTCCCGTAGCGAATCTCTATGAAGGTCGCCGTCATCATCAATCCGGTCTCCGGGGCCAGTAAGACCGGTTCCCGGCTGCGCGAGCTCATCCCTCGGCTCCGACGCGACGGTCATCAGGTCGAACGATGGCCGACCGCCGGACCGGGTGACGCCCGCCGACTGGGCCAGATGGCCGCCCATCAGGCCGACGCAGCCGTGATTGTCGGCGGCGACGGCACGGTGTGCGAGGCGGCCGATGGTCTGGTCGGCAGCACGGTTCCCATGGTTCTATGGCCGGCGGGTACGGAGAACCTCGTGGCACGGTCGCTGGGCTTCAAGGCCGATCCAGAGACAGTGAGCCGTTGCCTGAGCCGTGGCCGGACCATGACGATCGACCTGGGTAAGGCCAACGGGCAGTCTTTCACCGTGGTCGCCGGCGTCGGCTTTGACGCCGAGGTGGTCGAACGACTGACGCGGCTGAGGACCGGGCATATCACCCATCTGTCCTATTTTTGGCCATTGTGGCGGACGTTCTGGGAGCATCGTTGGCCACGGATACTAGTCGAGGCGGAATCACCGGCGGGGACGATCCGGTGGGACGGTCGCGGGATGGTCTTTGTCGGCAACATGGCCCGTTATGCCCTTGGACTGCCTGTGGTCCGTGACGCCAGGCCGGACGACGGGCTGCTCGACCTGTGCATCCTGCCCTGCACTAATCCCCTCCAGCTGATCGGCCACTCGCTCCGCACGCTGGCCAAGCGGCACGTTGAGCGTCCCGGCGTTCTCTACGAACGGGTAACACGGCTGCGGGCCACCTCCCCGAGCCGGGTGCCCTATGAGGCCGATGGCGAAGCGGCCGGCTGCCTGCCCCTGGATATCGAGATCCGGCCGGCCGCCATCCGAGTCAAGGTTCCACCCGCACCGCCGAGCAGGTAGAATCTGGTACCATGACCACGCAGACTCCACTGGACCTGGATGCGACGCCAGGTGCTCGCCCGGTCGCCATTGGACCCGTCCGCATCGGGCCGGGATGCCCGCTGACCCTGCTGGCCGGCCCTTGCGTCATCGAGTCCCGCGAACACACGCTCCGCCTGGCCGAAGGCGTCCAGCGAGTTGCCCAGAGCCTGAACCTCTCCTTGATCTTCAAGGCCAGTTTTGACAAGGCCAACCGGTCGAGCCTGCGCGGTTTCCGAGGGCCGGGCCTCGACGAGGGACTGAAGATCCTGGCCGAAGTGCGTCAGGCGATCGGTCTGCCGGTCGTCTCGGACATCCACGATCCCGCGCAGGCGGCCGTTGCCGCCGGCGTGCTCGATCTGCTTCAGATCCCTGCCTTTCTCTGCCGCCAAACCGATCTGCTCCAGGCTGCCGGGCAGACTGCCCGACCGGTCAACATCAAGAAGGGTCAGTTCATGTCGCCCGAGATGATGCGTCTGGCGGTCGAGAAAGTAAGGGAGGCGGGTGGGCGCGGCGTGCTGCTCACCGAGCGGGGTACGTTCTTCGGCTACGGCCGGCTGGTCAACGACATGACCGCGATTCCGCGGATGTCCGTTTGGGCTCCGGTGGTCTTCGATGCCACGCACTCCTGTCAATTGCCCGGCGAGGGTGGAATACAGTCCGGGGGGCAGCGTGAGATGACTCCGGTGCTCGCGAAGGCGGGTATCGCCGCGGGGGCTCACGCCCTGTTCCTGGAAGTCCACGACCGGCCCGACGAGGCCAAGAGCGATTCGGCCACCGTCTGGCCGCTGGACCGACTCAGCGGTCTGCTGGCTGAGTGCTTGCGGGTGTTCGAGGTGACGCGCGCGTAGTCGCGGCGCTGGCCTCGGCATCCCTTTCCACGGATTCGATGGCACGCTTCCACCGCGGCCCGCCCAGCGTCGCATCGTGAAAGCGCTGTTGAGCAATAGGCAGAATGATCGAAGCCGGTTCCGCTCCGAGCCTGGCCAGGCACTGGAGATTGCCGGCGAAAGCCTGCCACCACGGAGGAGAATGCTCGGGGACCTGCTGCCAGATCCCATTGAACAGGGTGACCGCTTCCTCCGGTTTGCCCGTCATGAGCAAACAGGTGGCCTCACCCAACCGGACATCGATCCGCGAAGCGGCGTTGTCCGGGAGTTGGTCCTTCGGAAGAGTCGCCAGTTCCCGAAACACGGGCAGAGCGGCGTGAGCCTGACCGGCATCAATCAGCGACCAGGCTCGCCAGACGCGGATCAGAATCGTGTCACTGGGCGTCACCTGGTCGGGTCGGTCCTGGAACCAGGCGATGAGCCGGTCGGCCAGCCGCACCGCTTCCTCGGCCAGTTCCGTGACTGCCTGATCGTTGCCGCGGTCGCTCGCCTCCGCGATCTCCTCGCGCATGGTCTCGAGGAGTCGGGCCATCACCGGTCCGGCGTGCTCCGGGTCGGCCCTGAGAAACCGTTCGACCACTTCGCGAGCCTCGGCGAGTTTCTTGAGCTGCCGCAGGGCAAGGACTCGCTCGCGCAGAGCCGCCCCCACCGCCCCTGGACAGTCCGGGAACCGCTCCTCGAATGATTCGAGGACCTCCTCTGCCGCCGCCGGGCGAGCGATCAACGGCGAATTGAGCAGGTCCGCCTCCAGCAGCACGGTGTCGGCCACCAGACAGTGTTCTGGATCACCGGCCTTGTCTGCCCCCCGGCCTCTGGCGAAGGCCACCGTCTCTTGAGCCGCCTTCAGAGCCTCCTCTGCCATCGCTCCCAGATCGGCCTTGCCTGTCTTGGGGTCACCGGCCGCCTGCTGGAGCAGGACTCGGAGACACCGGGCCCGCCGTGCCGCCGCCTTGAGGGCGTTGGCATCGTCAGGGGCGACGGCTGCATACTCCTTGGCCGCTTCCCGCAATTGTCCTCCATCTTCAACCGCCCGGGCGATGAAGTACTGCAGTCGCTTAGTCTCGGGGGTGTTCGGGGCCAGGTCGCGAAGCAGCCGGCCAGCCCGAAGGAAGGCCGCACGCGCCTCAGGGGTCTGCCCATGTTCCGGCAGACGCAGCATTTCCTGGGCAATGGCCACGGCCTGTCCGACCCCCATCAGCGCCCGGTCATGCTGAGGGTACTTCCGGGCCAGATCACAGAGGACGCTGCAGGCCTCAAGGGCGTCTCCTGCCAGATAGAACCCTCGCCCCAGCAGGAACATCAGCTCGCCCACGGTGGCTGGCGGCGTACCCTCGGGCGGTTTGGCGACCACACCCAGCAACATGTGCACCACCCCCTTCAGGGCGGCGTCGTCGCGGCGCCGATCGGGCGGATAATCGGTCACCAGGTTGCGCAGGGCGGCCCCCGCCAGGAGCTGCATCTGAAAGGCGGGCGGCGAGGTCAGTTCCGGAAGCGAGTCCATCCCGAGACCAAAAGCCGCGTACACCATCTCGCGATGTGTGGTGGACACATCCGCGAACCGCTGAACAGGGGCGAGGGCTCTGGCCATTCCATGGAACCCCTTGGCCGCCGCCTGAGGATCGGCCTGACGGGCAAGGACGTCCGATTCCAGGATCGCGATGGCCAAAGACGCCGACTTGTCGTCCGGCCGTGTCTGCTCGGCCCATTGTCGGCCCTGCGCCACAGCCCCGAGGGCCTCGGTGAACTTGCCTGCGTCGCGGAGGCCACGGATCTGTTCGAGAATACCCAGCAATGATGCACGCCGGAGTCGGTGGCGCTCCGCCGGATCCGCGACCTTGGTCATCGTGGCCAGGATCCGCCGGGCGTGGGCGGCGCCTTCATCGAAGCGCTTGAGCTGTCGGCACGATACAGCCGCGATCACCAAGGCATTGCATCGCAGTGCCTCCTGGCCGGGGTTCTGACGCTCGGTCCAACCCTGTCGTTCCGTGACCTCCTGGAGAAGCTCCATGAACGCAGCCGACCGCTGCTGTTCGTTGAGGTCGGTGCTCAACGCCTGATAGAGTCCGGCCCAGACCGAGAGCATGATTGCCTGGCGATCGGCTGCCTCCAGCTCGCGCAGGGCACCCGAAGCAGTCGCCTGGACAACGGCCTGCTCGTCCATCTCGCCCACTCTGTTCCAGGCGGCCTGGATATCTCTCCTCAGACCACCCAGCGCCTCAATGGCGGCGTCGGCGGCCGACGCAACGTTGGTCCGCCCCCGGCCGCCGAATTCATGAAGCAGCACTGCCTCGAAGGCGTCGGGGGCTCGACGTTCCAGATGGTCGCGGGCCAGTTCGATCTGCCACCTCAAGCGGTTTGGGTCGTTGGGCCGCTGGGCAATCAGATCGCTCAGGATCGCGCTCGCCTCGGCAACCTTGGCGCGCTGTTCGTACGCGGGCAAGCCGGAGGCCTCCGCCTGGGTCAGGAGGTGGTCGCGCCGCCGGGACTGCCGCGTGACCAGATCGGCAGCCGGGTTATCGGTGTCGTACTGAGCCAGCCAGTCGGCGAGCCCCCGGCGGCGCAGCTCCTCGCGAAAGGCGGTCTCGTCCAAGGCCGTTCGGGACGGCGGGGAATCGGCCTTCTCCGCTCTTGCCGGCCAAGCAGTCCCGACAAGGTTCGCCAATAACACGCTCAGGGCCAGGAGCAGGGCAGCGGTCAACCGCTGGCGGTGACAGCTCATCTCGCTGCCCCCGCGAACATGATCCTCTGGAACTCGGCCGCCATGGCGGCATTGTAGGCGTTGATCACATCATCCCAGGGCACGTCGTCGCCGGCCACGAGGTACACCGGGGTGCCTTCGTCATAGCCGGGAATCTCGTTGCGGATCTTGCGAAGATGAGCGACCAGAGAGCTGGGCGATACTCCGGCCTCCGCGAGTCTATCGATCGTCACGCAGCATCCCCTCTCAGCGGCGGGGTCGGCCACCAGACGGATGCGGATCGGTGTACGGGGAACGCTGGTCGCCGCGACATGAGCGGCGACCTGCCCCTTGACCGGCAAATCCGACCGCAGCAGACCCTCGATCGCTCCGAATCGGCTGATAGCCATGAACAGGAAGAGAAGATTGAAGACTGTGTCGATCATCGGAGTCAAGTTCAGCGACATGACCCAGCTGGATGGTCGGCGGCGACGACGAGAGCCGTAGCGGCCGTACCTCCGCCGATAGTCTCCATAGGTCCGCAGCGGCGTCGCCGGCGGATGAGGGGCCATGTTGTCAGACCGCTCCGTCATCCAGGGCCTCTCAGCTCACTTGCTGACATCCAGTTCGGCGACCAGTTGAAGCCGTGTCAACCGATTGGCCGCGACCATCTCCATGACCTGACGAATCGAACCGTAATGGACCCGGCGATCGCTTCGCAGGATAACATCGACTTTCGGGTTAGCCCTGGCCAACTCGCCAAGTCTCGCGTCCAGCTCGCTCCAAGAGGCTACCGGCACCGGGCCGAACATCAAGTCTGGCTCGCCGGTCTCCTGGTTGTACAGTAGATTGAGAATGATCTTATCGGGTACTTTCCGGTCTTCGGCCAGGCTTTCGTGCGGTCTGGGCAGGGACATATCCGGTTTCTCGGCAGAGGCGTAGTGACTGGCGAGCATGAAGTAGGTGAGCAGCAGGAACGTAACGTCGATGAGAGGCGTCATGTTGAACTGCCACTCCGACGAGCGACGAGATCGAAAAACTGAGGATCGCGCAGCCATCTGGACAGCCTACCACACCAGCGTCTAGAGAGCACCTCGCACGCGCGGAGTGTCCTCCTGGCCCTTGAGAGCATCCGGCGCCGCCCGGCCTTCCGTCTGGATCACCGTGGCCACGAGTTGATCGCACAGCTTGACACACTCGGCACCGTAGGCATCGATGCGATTCCGTAAGAACGCGAAGGCGCTCAAGGCGGGTATGGCGACGAACAGCCCCCAGAACGTGTTGACCAGGGCGATGGCGATGTCGCCAACCAGCTTACTTGCCTCGGGAACACCTCCGCCGGCGGTGAAGATCCGGTTGAACGCCTGGATCATGCCCACCACGGTACCGAGTAATCCGATCATCGGGGCCACGTTGCCGATCACACTGAGATACTCGATCCGGCGCAGCAGCCGGCCGACCTGCTCGTCCACCGTCTCGACCACGGCTCCCATGGCGACCTCGAAGCCGGATCCGATTTGAGAGACGCCCGCATAGACCGCCTGGCCAAGCATGTTCGTCTCCTCGCGGGTGATCTCCAGAATGCCCCGTGATTGACCCTGCCGAGCGGCGGCGGCCAGCGCCCTGGCCAGCGATGCGGGAGCTTGTGTTCCGCGACGGATGGTGAAAGCGTAGTTGATGATGAGCGTGACGGTAATGACCGAAAGCGGAATCAGGACACACCAGGTGATCGGCCCGCCGTCAATGACAAAGTGCTTGAACAGCGAAACCGGCTGTGTATCCTGCCCCAGCATGATCCCCTGTAGCATCACAGTCGAACCGGACATTGCAGGTCCTTCCATCCGCCTGGCCTTGCCTTATCCCAATCACCGATTACCTGCTGCTCCTGGCGGTGGGAGCAATGCTCGAGAGCGCGGGCACCAATTCGTCGCCCCGCCCAACAACCACAATCGTCAGCCCGGAAGGATCGATGATCCGGGCAGCCGCTGCGGTCAGCTCCGCCGGATCGGTGACGGTCGCCAACCGAGCGAGGTAGTCCTGGTACCAGGTGGGCGGCAATCCCCAGACCCTGAGATTCCAGTGCATCGCGGCGGCTCGGGCGGAGGTCTCCATGTCCACTTGGAAGCTGCCAACCAGCGTATCCCGTGCTTGATCCAGCTCTTCCCGGGTCATGTCGCTCGGACGGTTGATCCTGGCTACCTCGCTAAGAATAAGTCTTACGGCTTCGGCGGCCCGGTCGGTCCGCGTGAACGTGGTGATGTGCAGGCGAGCCGCCTCCGACTTGTTGTCAAAGTTGCCGCGGGCGCCGTAGGTGAGTCCTTTCTCAATGCGGAGCACCCGGTTAAGCCTGCTGCCAAACGACGAGCCGAGGATATGAGAAACCAGACGGGCCGCGGGGTAGTCCCGGTCCCGCCGCGACAAGGGAACGATCTGGCCAACCCGAATCTCCGACTGGGCAGCGTCAGGCTGGTCCACGACGACGATGTGCGTTCGCGGGCCGACTTGCGGAGGTGCGTATTTCCGCTGCTCGGCCTTACCCGTCCAGTCACCGAACCATCGACGGGCCAAGGCTGTCGCCCGGTCCAGGGTGATGTCGCCGGAGAAGACCAAGGCGCTGACGTCAGGGGCAAAGCAGCGCTTGTAGAAGCCCACCACAGCCTCGCGGTCGATCTTCCCTAAAGACGCGGAGTCGCCTTCGATCGGTCGGGCGAGAAAGTACTCACCGAACACCTCACGGGCGGCAGACCGGTCAGCCACTGTGGACGGGTCCTTCTCCTCGATGGCCCGCCGAGCAGCGGATCGGGCGATGTAGCCGGCCACTTCCTTCTGCGGAAAGGTGGGCTCGCGTACGATCTCGGCCAGCGTCTCGACGGCCAGGTCCAGGTGCTCGCTCAGGGTCCACATCCGGAGAGAGACGTCCTCGTGGTCGGTGTTTTCCGACAACGAAATCGCGTGGAAATCAAGCCGCTCGGCCAGTTGATCACCGGTGTGTCTGATCGTTCCGCGACGAAGCGTGTTCACCACCACTTGTGCAAGGCCCGCCATCTCGTCTGGATCTTCCCGGGCTCCAATGCGGGCGCTGAAACTGACCGTGACCGCCGGTGTGGAGGAATCAGGGACGACCAGGATTTCCAGGCCGTTCTCCAGTCTGTCCGTCAACGGCAGCGGAATCTCGATCGGCTTGGGAGCCTGCCCCTGCGGCATATCCTGCGGGCGCGGCCAGTCGAGAACCGGTTCCTGCCTGCCGCCCGATTTGTCTGCCACCTCCTGATCTGTGGCCCTCTTCGCCTCCGGCCGGACCAGTAGCGTCAGACAGTTGTTATCCCGGAGGACCCGCCGGGCCATGGCCATCACTTCGTCGATCGTCACCCCCCTGAGCCGATCGAGGTCGGTGTTAACGCGGTTGACATCGCCGAGGATGACGGCCGCATAGCCCAACTGGCCCGCCCGGCCTTGGACCGTCTCACCCAACCGAACGTAATTGGCGACCTCCTGGTTTCGTGCCTTCTCAAGTTCGGACGATTCGATGCCCTTCTCCAGAAGGAGCTTGATTTCCTCCCGGATGGCCTTCTCACCCTCCTCCACGGTCACACCGGGCTTCAGCGTCGCGTTGATGACCAACAGGCCGGCCTGTTCCATCGCATGGTTGTAGGCCGATGCACTGACTGCGATCTCCCGCCCCTGGACAAGGTGGCGATACAGGCGGCTGCTCTGTCCGGATCCGAGAATGCCGGACAACAGGTCGGCACACACCGAGTCACGGTCGACGGCGGACGGCGTGTGGTAAACGCAGGCGGCCAACGGAGCCGGTGCCTTGTCGGTGATCTCGACCCGCTTGGGGGCGGTTATCGGTGGCTCCACCGCGGTCACGGGCGGCGGGTCGGCCGCGCGGGCAACCGGTCCCAGATACCGGCGCGCCTTGGCCAGAACTTCCTCGTGCCGGACGTCCCCGACCACTACCAGTGTGGCGTTGTTGGGGGTGTAGAAGGTCTTGAAGAACCTGCGCAATTCATCCGCGGTGGCCGCGTTAAGGTGATCGAGCCGGCCGATTGGCGTCCATTTGTATGGGTGTACGTCGAACGCCGCGGCATGCAGCTGCTCATGCAGCGAACCGTAGGGGCGATTCAGCACGCGCATACGCAGCTCTTCCTTCACCACCTCACGCTCGGCGGCGAAGTACTCCTCGTCGATCCGCAGCCGCCCCATCCGCTCAGCCTCCAGCCACAAGGCCACGTCAAGCTGGGCTGCAGGCAACGTCTGCCAATACACCGTCTGGTCGAAACTGGTGTAGCCGTTGACCTGAGCGCCATACCGCTGAAGGTACTTGAAGTGATCCTGCGGTCCGATTCGGTCCGAGCCACGGAACATCATGTGCTCGAACATGTGCGCGAAACCCTGGCGGGCGGGATTCTCGTCCTTGCTACCCACGTGGTACCAGACCTGCACATTGACAATCGGGACATGGTGGTCCTCGAGCGTCAACACCCGCAGGCCGTTCTCCAACCGGTCGTCCCGAAACCGCCAGGCCTCGCGCGCGTCGCCCATGACCAGGGATGCTCCCAGGAATACGCCCCCAAGCCCGACCCAGGCTGCCGTCACCGATCTCATAGCGGCAGGATTGTAAGCGGGCTCGCCGGCCCGGTACAGGGGACGCGCTGCAGTTGCGATACGATGGGGTCCGACGCCGCCGTTTGGCTTGAGCCGGGTTCCTGCTGTCGTTGTTCACCCGACCGGCCCGCGCGGCCACACCCGCTCGGCATTCCCGGTCGCGGGATCGTGCTCGCGGTACAAGGGTGGTTTCGTCGCCCGGGTCGCGAGGCGGGTCGTTCCGGCCGTCAAAGGACCTGATACCCAGGAGTGTCACCACCCGCCTGTCCGGCAGGCGGTCAACCCTGGTTCGCGACCTGCCTGCTTCTGGGTCTCGGACCAGCGAAGGGGTGCTGGTGCTGTCAGCCGAAATTCATGGTCATCAGGAACTCGGCGTTGGTTCGAACCTTGAGCAATCGGGAACGAAGCAGTTCGATGGCTTCGATCGGGTTCATATCGCTCAGCACGCGGCGAAGCTTGTACACGAGTTCAAGCTCCTCGGGAGCGAGCAGCAGCTCTTCCTTGCGCGTACCACTCGAATTGATGTCGATGGCAGGCCAGGTCCGGCGATCGACCAGGCGACGGTCGAGGTGCAGCTCGGCGTTGCCCGTGCCCTTGAACTCCTCGAAGATGACCTCGTCCATTTTGCTCCCGGTATCGACAAGGGCCGTACCGATGATGGTCAGAGAGCCGCCTTCCTCGATGTTGCGGGCAGCGCCGAAGAACCGTTTGGGTTTCTGCAAGGCATTGGCGTCGACACCGCCGGTCAGGATCTTGCCCGAGTGCGGCACTTCAGTGTTGTACGCTCGGGCCAGACGGGTGATCGAGTCGAGCAGAATGACCACGTCGTGGCCGTACTCGACCATGCGTTTGGCTTTCTCGATGACCATCTCGGCCACTTGGACGTGCCGGCTGGCGGGTTCGTCGAAGGTGGATGAGATGACCTCCGCCTTGGTCGCCCGCTGCATTTCGGTCACTTCCTCCGGCCGTTCGTCGATCAGCAGGATGATGACGTACGCGTCCGTGTCGTTCTTCGAGATAGCGTTGGCCATCTTCTGCAGGAGCACCGTCTTGCCGGTCCGCGGTGGGGCCACGATGAGCATGCGCTGGCCCTTGCCGATCGGGGTGACCAGGTCCACGATCCGCATGTTGATCTCGTCGGAGGCGGTTTCCAGCCTCAGCCGACCCTCATTTCCAAGCAAGGCCGTGGCGGGGTCCTTCGGTCCGGGGTGAAGCGGGGTCAGATCCTCGAAGTTGGTCTTCTCCGTGACCCGCTCGGGATCCTCGAGGTTGATCGCCTCGACCCGCAGCAAGGCAAAGTACCGCTCTGATTCCTTGGGTGGGCGGATCTGGCCGGCCACGATGTGCCCGGTACGGAGGCCAAACCGGCGAATCTGCGAGGGGCTGACGTAAATGTCGTCGGGGCAAGGCAGATAGTTGTACTCCGGGTTTCGCAGGAATCCGAACCCATCCGGGAGGATCTCCAGCACTCCTTCACCGTACATCAAACCGTTCTGACGAATCCGCTCCTTCAGGATGCGGAAGATCAACTCGGACTTGCTCAGGCCGGTGTAGTCGGACAGCCCTTCGTTCTTGGCGATCTCATGGAGGGCGTCCACGGTGATTTTCTGCAGATCCTTGATGTGCAGCTCACCGCGTTTGACTTCCTCGTACTTGGCATGGGTCTCGGCGTCGATGGCGGACTGGGAATCCGCCGAGCGACCGACTTCGGCCGGCCGGGTAGGCTCGGCAGCCACGGCCACGCCTTGGGCGGTCGCGGCCGGCTCACTGTCGCCGAGGCCTTCGGCGAAGCCATCGCTCCCATCGGCCGGTTCGACCGCCGGTTCAGGCGATTCCTCGACCTGCGGAAGATCGTTCTCGATCTCGTGCCTCTTGCGGGCAGCCCCGCGTGATCCGCCGCGCGTTGTCTTGCTCTTGGACTTGTCACTGGCTCGCGCCATCTACGAATCCTCCAAAGGATGACTGTTCGTTACTGAGTGTCGAGAACGGAAACCGCCCCGGGCTATCGGCCAGATGCGTCGTGGCAACCGGAGAGTATTCGGGAAAAGACCTTCTCCACTTGTCGGCGGAGATCGTCTATATCGGAGTTGTTCTCTACCGTATAATCGGCTCTATTCCTCTTGAAGTCAAGTGGTTTCTGGGCTGCCTGCATTCTCGCCAGGTCCCGCAGGTCCCATCCCCGTGACCGCCGAACGCGCCTCAGCCGCGTTTGCTCGTCGGCATTCACGAAAACCACACCATCACACCGCTCGGCGAGGCCCACCTCGTAAAGCAGAGGGGCATCCCACACGATCGCCCGGACCTTGGGGTCCCGATCGTAGGCAGCCAGCAGTTCCTCGGACCGTCGAGCGATTCGTGGATGAACCAGCCGTTCAAGACGGCCAAGCTCGGCAGGGCTCTCCCGCACGATCTCGCGGATAACGCTTCGATTGGCCCGCGGCCCGGGAGACACCACCCCTTCCCCCCACCAGCCGACCAGGGTTTCCAGCACCTCAGGCGAGTCCAACTCCTCGTGGCTGATGCGATCCGCGTCGATGACCTTCGCCCCAAGGTCCTGCAGGATCGCAGCCACCGTGCTCTTGCCTGAACCAATCCCCCCGGCGATACCAATGATCGGTTTTCCAACCCTGGTCACGCCGACGCCTTTCCATCCTCGGGATCAAGCCGCCCTACCGCTCACACGCTTGACTCACCCGGCACAGTGGAGGCTGACAAGTGCTGGAGATGCCGCCAGAGGCATGGCCTTGTGATTGACGCCCAAGCCGTCATCCAAACACACGGAGCACGTTAGGCCATTGAAGTATAACCGTTCGCCCGGGCCTTGTCACTCCCTTTTTCGTCAAAATCCGAGCTCTCCAGCAGTCCAACAGCCCGACGAACCGTCACCACACTAAGCGCCTGTTGAAAAAGGGCTTAAGATAAGGAATTCACCCCCCCGCCAAGCTCAGAAGCTGTGGTAGGCTACCACATCCACACGATTACCCGCAGGATCGAGCATCGTCAATCTCCGATCGTAGAACGACCAGCCATGAGCCTGCTCAAACGCGATACGCCGCTCGCCCAAGGACACGGCAAAACCGACCAAGTCGGCCACCTGAATCAGCACTTGCCGCCGAACCGGAGTCAGAGCCGGGTCCGCCCCCAGTCGGATGACCAGCTTGGGGCCATTCCGCGGCCGCCCCCGAAATCGCATCACTTCCGCGCCACCGCCCCGTGGCAGCAGGTCAAAACCAAGAAGATCCACGTAGAAGGCCTGGGTCTCCTCCACGGCGTCCGGTGGCGACCAAAGATGGACATCGTCGATAGCCAGGATCCGAGGCGTCTCCATGCATCCGCAAGCCTCATCGGAAGCGTCGCACCAAGCCCGGGACCAGAGCAAACAAGAACACCGCGGGCACCAGCTCAACACCCATCGCCCCACACCAGGCGGGAATCAGACGCGATTGCGGCAACACCACCACCTGGGTCGTTCGGTCCGCCGCCGATAGGGGTTTCACCGGGGCGGGATGAGCGGCAACCTGGGTGACGACCGCGTTTCCGAACAAGCCGCCTGTCCCCTGGCCGACGATTTGATTCAGCAGAGTCGGCACGTCAGAAGCCGGTACGCCGATCAACAACGCTACCCCCGTACCACTGCGATTGACGAAAGAACCCTGAACCCGGGCTTTCAGATCAAACTGCTCACCCACCGATGCCTGGTAGGTATATGGAATGGCCAACTCCGGCAGGACCACCACGCGAGCCACGCCCACATCCGCCACCGACGACGTGATGTCCAGCTCAAGCAGGTTGTCGGCGCTGATCCCGCCACTGGTCGTGACCGCCAACGTGCCGTCGCTGTGGCCCACGAGCGACAGGCCCGCGGAGAGCACCGGGGTTGACACCTCCTCGGTGCCGCGAACCTGATCCACGCTGACCGAAAGATCCGCGAGGACCTGCGACAAGCCCAGGCCGCTCGATTTGCTCCATACTACCACGATGCCATCAAGGAAGAAGTAGCTGTGAGCCTCCAGGGCGGTACCATTCGGCTCGCCGATCTCACTGTCCAGGAATGTCACCCGCCGCACCTCCACCGTCTCCCCGCGTCCCGCGTACGAGACATCCTCGGTCAGGCTGATGCCGGCGGCCACGAGGCCAAACTCGTTCGGATCGGGCAGCGTACTCAAGTTCGGCTCACTGAAGGTGGCGGTCACGGCCGCCCCGCTGATATCCATGGGATCAGTGCTGTGCTTGAGTTGGGCTTCGGCCAGCAGAGGCAGGTTGTCGGTCGTCTGGCCAAGGTCCTTGAAGGCGTAGTCAACGTTGACCACGTTCAGGCCGACGTACTCCTTGACCTCGGCATTCACCGTAGCATCCAGCGGCTCGCCATAGCCCAAGGCAACCCCCGAACCGGCCAGCACGAGCCCCACCGACAGCATGACGTGGAACCGCATGTGATGTACCTCGTTTTCTGTGTCCCCATGACAGGACGCGGTGCAACGAGCCGAGACTGCATGGAACGGTGCACGCACGGCTCCTGCTCATATTCAAACCCGCCTTGGCACGAAAGTAAAGCCCATTCTCGCAGGAAAAACTCATCCTGATCCAGGTCGACAGGGGCGAGAGGGCGTGCAATCTGGCCCCCTTCCCGGGCATCGGCTATAGTCCATTCCCATGGCTCAACAGGACGGGATAGCATTCGGGCGACGCAGCGGGCTGAAGGTGCATCGCGTCAGCATCGGGGCGATGCGGCTACCTAAGGGAGATGATGAGGCCGTCGCCCTGCTTCGTCAGGCGATCGACGCGGGGATGATCTACATTGACACCTCTCGCGGATACGGAGACAGCGAGATCAAAGTCGGCAAGAGCCTCAAGGATGGCTACCGCTCCAGGATCCTCCTGTCGACCAAATGGTCGCCCTGGGTCCAGATGGTTGAGGAGACCGACCGGCCGACGGCCGCGTGCACCTACAAGCGGATTCTTGAATCCATGGAGCGCCTGGATGTTGACCGGCTGGACTTCTACCAGCTGTGGAACATCGACAGCCTTGAGCACTGGCAGCAGGCAACCGGCAAGGATGGCATGCTCGAGGGCATCCTTCGAGCCAGGAAGGAAGGCCTTGTCGGGCATATCGGCTTCACGACGCATGACAGCCCCGAGAACATCAGCCGTTATATCGACGAAGCTGACTGGTGCGAGGCCATCCTGTTCACATACAACGTCATGAACCAGACCTACCAGGAGAACATCGCCAAGGCCCACGCCAAGGGTATCGCCACCCTCGTGATGAACCCCATCGGCGGTGGAATGCTCGCGGAGAACTCGCTAGTCCTGACCGCCGCGGCCAGCGGGCTGGAACCCATCGAGGCGGCCCACCGCTTCCTGAGCGGCGACCCCAATGTGGACACGGTGCTCTGCGGAATCCGAAAGCCCTCAGATATCACCGACACGCTGGCCAACTTCGCCAAGCCGCCACTGGTCGGTGGCCTGCGCTCCAGGATCGTGGAGGCCTACGCCCGACTGTCCAAGAAGAACCTCGGCCTGTGCACGGATTGCCAATACTGCATGCCCTGCCCCCGGGGGCTCAACATCCCCGGCATCATGCACACCGCCTACCTCCACCGCGTGCTTCAATGCCCGGAAGCGGCCGCCAACCACTACCGATGGATCGCCGACCCGGCGAAGAACACAACAGCCGAGAACTGCACCCAATGCGGCGAATGTGAGAGCAAGTGCACGCAGAAGCTGCCCATCCCCGAGCACGTGGGGTATGTCGCCCAACACCTGGGTTCTAGCTCCCAGGGCAAACGGTAGCCGGAGTCGTCAACACCCGAGATCGGACCCCGCGATTCACCTCCCGACACCCTCGATTCTAGCCACGGCCAAGGCCCCTCCGGCTAGGTCGGCGCGAACCCCCTGGGCCCCAGCCTGAGTGTCGGCCGAAGATCCACCGAGGGGCCGCTGACCTGCTTGACCCGTCCTGCCCCACCGATTACGATGTAACCTCTGGCGCTTTCTTGGCTTATTGCTGGACCTTCGAAGCCGATGAGTAAAGCAGAAAACCCGAGCAACAGCGGAGACGACGCACGGCCCACCTTCACCGACGCCGACATCGCCAGGGCCCGCCAGTGGTTTCGCCACGGTCAGCAACTGGTCGAGAAGAAGAACTACGACTACGCCATCGAGAGTTACATCACCGGCCTCGAGTTCTGGCCCGAGGCTGTCGAGGAGGGCCACAAGCCCTGCCGGGCGGCTGCCCTGTTCCGCGGGCCCCGCAAGGTATCCTTCACCGACGGAATCAAGTATAAGACCAACGCCAAAGACACCAAGCGGTCAATGCTCAACGCGGAAGTCCTCCTTTCCAAGGATCCCGGCAACATCGACTACATGGAGGCCATGTTCAAGAACGCGGCCAAGTCGCGTTTTGACCAGACCACGCTTTGGATAGGGGAACTGCTCGCGGACGCGGCCGTCAAGGAGCCGAAACCCAGGCCGGCTCGCTTCGTGCTCATGCGCACCATCTACGAGGAACTCGGTGACCGGAACGCCAATACCGATCCGCCCATGGCCATCGCCGGTCTGGAGCGGGCGGTACAGGCTCTCAGCCGGCTCCAGGCTCTCAAGCCGCAGGATCTGGACATTTCCACCGATCTGCGCGACGTGGCCGGCAAACTCACCATCCTCCGTGGCAAGTACGGTTCGGCGGACTCCTTCAAGGACTCCATCCGCGATAGCGATGCCCAGGCCGAGATTCGCGACCAGGAGCGCATCGTCCAATCTGACGAACGCCTGGACCAGCTCATCGCCGCAGCAGAACGGCGTTACAGCGTCAAACCCAACGACAAAGGCCTGATCAACGAGCTGGTCGACTTGCTCTGCCGCAGGGACGACGAAAACCTCGAGAACAAGGCCATCCAGATCCTCGAGAAAACCTTTACTGAGCTTCGGGAGTATCGCTTCAAGCTCAAGGCCGACGACATCCGAATGCGCCAGCTCAAACGACGATCCCGCGAAGTCCTGGCCTCGGGCAGCGCCGAGGAAGCTAAGAGGATGGTCGCGACGATGCTCAAACTCGAACTGTCGGTCTTCAAGGAACGCTGCGAACAGTATCCGACCGATCTCCGGCTCCGGTACCAGTACGGACAACGGCTTTTTCAGGCCAAGCGCTACGACGAGGCCATCCCGGTCCTCCAGGAAGCTCGAGCCGACCCCAAGACCCGGGGGCAGTGTAGCTTGCTCATCGGCCAGTGTTTCTTCAAGAAAGGCTACTACTCCGCGGCGATCGACACGCTCCGGGAGGCGATCAAGCTCCATGAAGTCCAGGATAACGAGCTCGGAAAGGACCTGCACTACAGGCTGGCCCGGGCGCTCGAAGAGGACGGCCGGATCGAAGAAACGTTGAAAATCTACGGCCAGATCATACAATGGGACTACAACTACCGGAACGGCGAGGTCCGAAAACGTATCGACGACCTGCGCAAACGGCAAGAGGACGAGAAGGCCGCCAAGGGGGAGAATCCGAAGGATTAGGCCCTCCCGAGTTGTGGCGGTCCTCGGCGGCCCGCCCCGAGGTTGAACCGGAAGTCAGGCGCACGACCTGAGGATTCAGTCAGTCCAGGAGAATACGAAGTGGCTCATTCATTGTCCGCCAGGAAGCGGATCCGTCAGGGTGTCAAGCACCGGGCCGTCAACCGCGCCCGGAAAATCGAGCTCAAGGACACCGTCCGCAATTTCAAGGAAGCTCTGTCCTCCGGGGACAAGGCCAAGTCGGCCGAGGCCCTCAAGGCCGCGATCAAGAAACTGGACAAGGTGGCTTCCAAGGGCACCATCCACAAGAACACCGCCAACCGCAGGAAATCCCGACTGCAACGGAAATTCAACGCGAGCGGTAAGACCACCTGATGACTTGTTCGTCAAGCTCCGCGCTCAGCGTAGCCACAGCCATCAGCCATGGGAACACCGTACCAGGCGAACGATTCCAGGGGCATTCGCCTGGTTTGTCTTGGCCGAGGTTGCACGCCGAGCGCCCCGGCAGTGCTACATGTGTCAGCCGAACATAGGTCTGGAGAAACACCTCTTGCCACCCAATCCTCATCGACCGTATGTCAGTCGCGGCGGTGAGAAGCTGGCGGCCGCCCTGGACGCTTTCGGCATCGACCCAAAGGGCATGTCCTGCGCGGACCTGGGCAGCAATGTGGGGGGATTCGTCCATTGCCTGCTGCGGCGCGGCGCCTCCCGAGTCTACGCGATCGACACAGGCCACGGCGTTCTTGCCTACACGCTCCGAGTCGACCCGCGGGTGAGAGTCCTGGAGCGCACCAACGCCATGCATGTTGCCTTGCCCGAGCAGGTCGATCTGGTGACCATCGACGCCGGCTGGACCCGGCAAGAGCATATCCTGCCCAACGCGACGAAGATGCTCCGGCCGGCAGGACGTATCATCAGCCTGATCAAGCCTCACTACGAATCTAGCCCCGAGAGGCTGCGCGAGGGTGTGCTTCCCCAGGCCGAGGCAACGGCCGCTCTGGCTCAGACCCTCGACCGTATCCGCGGGCTCGGCTTAGCCATCGACAGTCTCATCCCCAGCCCGATCCTCGGCCAGAAAGGCAATGCCGAGTTCCTGGCCCTGCTCAGCTGCCCATCGCAGCCATGACATCGTCGGGAATGTCGAAGTTGGAATACACGTTCTGGATGTCGTCCTGGTCCTCGATGGCTTCGATCAGTTTAAGCAGCTTCTGACCGTTCTCCGCGTCCACCGTCACCGTGGTTGATGGCCGGCGGATGATTTCTGCGGACTGCGTCTGAATCCCGGCCTTGGCCAGCGCCTCTCGAATCGGCTCGAAGGCGGCAGGCTCGCAGACGATCTCCCAGACGTCCTCGGACTTGACGTAATCATCCGCGCCCGATTCCAGGGCAATCTCGCCGATCTTGTCCTCGTCCGCGGCCGCAACCGGCACCATGATCAGCCCCTTCGAGCTGAACATCCACTGCACGCAGCCGGCGGCCCCGATATTGCCTCCGTGTCGCTCGAAGATCTTCTTAATCTCAGGCGCGGTCCGGTTCCGATTATCCGTCAACGCCTCGGCCAGAACCGCCACCCCTCCAGGGCCGTAACCTTCGTAATAGACGGTCTCGTAGTTCGTGGCCTCGCCACCACCGACGCCCTTCTTGACTGCGTTCTCGATCGTATCCTTCGGCATGTTGGCCCCTTTGGCCTTGTCGATCGCGTAGCGCAAGGTCAGATTCTGGTCCGGGTCACCTCCTCCTCGTTTGGCGGCCACGATGATGTTCCTGGCGAGTTTGCTCCACAGGCGTCCGCGACGAGCATCGGTCACGCCCTTTTTGTGCTTGATTCGTGCCCAGTGTGAATGCCCAGACATGACGATTCTCCTTGAGTATCAGGCTTCGGCAAGCAGCCTCCAGCCTTATGATCGCCTCTGACCGGTGACGAACGATGAGCATTGAACGTCAAGTCGATCACCGGACGCCGTCCCCCATCCGTCGTTCCTGCCTATACTTCACCAGTCCCGGAACGTCCGGGACTCTCTACGGCGACGGCTGTGTATCGGGGATCGCTTCGGCGACGAGTGGCTTGCCCCCCTTCTCCGCAGCCACTAGTTTGGCCTTCGTCTTCTCCATCGCCTTCTCGTCTCGGTCCTGGAACCCCTCGGCCGCGATGTTCGCGTAAACCTCGAGGGAACGCCGCCAGCATCGAACGGCCTCCTCCTTTTCCCCCAATCGCCAGCAGGCGTCCGCCAAGTGGTCGAACACCACAGGATCCTCGCCGGTCTCCATCCCGGTCGCCCGCTTGAGCCAGGTCCGAGCAAGCCCGAACTGTCCCTTCCGGTAGAACACCCAGCCCAGACTATCCAGATACGCGGCCTCTTCGGGACTCTCTCCCACCGCAAAGCGGACCATCCTCTCGGCGTCATCCACGTCGCGTCCCGCCTCGATCAGCGTGTACCCCAAGTCGTTGTTGAGCCCCACGTCCTCAGGCATCAATTGCCGGGCATCGCGCAGCGTGTCGATAGCGGAGTCCATCTGGCCCTGAAGCTGGTAAACATAGGCCAAGGTCTGGAGCAGGATGGCCTCTTGCCGGCGAACCTCGCGCTCGCTGTACCAGATGCTGGCCCGCTGCGCCGGGTCTTCGATCCGCGGCAGGACCGCCGCAGCCTTCTCTCGGAGACTCTCCAGCTGGGCAATCATCTCGCGCAGGTTGTCGACCGCTTCATCGAATCGCCTCGCCCGGGCCAGGATCCGACTGTACATTCGCCGCTGTTCGGTCAGCGTAGCGTCGACCACACCTTTTTGACGATCGTCGACGACTTCAAACAGCTTCCGAAGCTCGGAGAGCAGATCCTTGGTCGTGGCCACCGCCTGCTCGTCACGCCTGCCCCGCATGTACGCATCCCGCAGCGTGCTGACCCGACTGACCCGCTCCTGCGGCGGCAGGCCCGGCACGAGCTGACTCGATGCGATCTCGATGGCCTCGTCGTGGCGTCCGGCGGCCTGCAAGACGCTGACGATCCACTCGACCGGAACCGAGTCGTCGTTCGACTTCGAAAACCACGCAAGGGCCTGCGTGGCGGCCTCATCGTACCGCTTGGCTCCCAGCAGACCGGCCTCACCCGGCGGGGCGCCAAGGACGTCCTGCGAGCGATCCACCCCCAGGCCGAGCAGCCACCCACGCAGCTCGACGTTGGCCGGATCCGCCGCCAGCCAGCCGCGCACGCGATTCAGATAGCGACCGTGCTCCTTGGCTCCCGCATCGGCCACGAGGACAAACCAGCGGCAATGACGGATCAAGTCCTCCCGGCCGGCCGCCTGAGCCAGCCAAGCCTCGGTCTCCTTCAACGCAATGTCGAAGCGCCCCCCCTTACGGTAAGCCTCGAGCAGGATTGCCCGGTAAGCGGTCTCCTGCTGATCCCCGGGCTTGACCAGGGCCAGAAGCCGCTTGGCAACCGTGGCGGCGACATCGTAATCCTGGTCCATCATGTGGAATCGAACCAGCGTCCGCAGCCACCCTTCTCGGTTCGGGTAGAACTGCACCATCCGCTCAAATTGGGCGCGGGCCAGCTCGAACTCCAGCGATCGAGTCAGAACGTGGGCCAGCAGCTCGTTGCCGGTCGCGGAAAACGGATCTCGCTTCAGAAGCTGCTGAATCTCCTCTCGGGCAGCATCGAAATCCCGCATCGCGATCAACGCCCGGGCCAGGTCCTCGCGAGTGCCCAGGTCATCCGGACTCGTTCCCAGGATCTCGCGCAGGTCCTTGGCGTAATGGCCCCAGTCCAGCAGAGGGGGACGGAGGTACTTGACCATGCTCGCACAACGCACCGTAGCGGGGGCATTCGGGGCCAGCCGCTGCATCGCGGCGAGTTCGTCGGAAAGCCGCTGATGCTCGCGGGCACTCCACAAAATGCGGATCAGCCGATCCCGGGCGGCGATGCTGTCCGGGGCAATTCGGAGCACCTGCTCGTACTGCTTCCGGGCCTCAACCACCTTATCGATCCGCTCGTACAGGCTGGCCAGCCACATCATCGGCCGGATGTCGTTCGGAGCGAGCTCGATAGCCTTCCCGTAATGCTCGATCGCGCTATGGACCTTATCCAGCCCGTCGTCGCAACGCCCCAGGAGGGCTTCGATCATTCCCTCGGGCTTGGCCGAAGATCGCCCCGCCGCTTCCAGAATGCCGCGGGCCTCGTCCCACCGGCAGCTCTGCAGCTGCATCTCCGCCAGGGTCACCACGGCCGGAAGGTGTCCGCCTTCCTGCCGGGCGGCTCGCTCGAGCAGGACCTGGGCCTCCTGTGACCGGTTCAGGCGCTGGGCGATCCGAGCCACGAGGTAATCTCGAACCCCGGATTGTGAAGGGTCCGCGGCGATCGTGCCCAGGTATTTGCCCGCCCGACCAGCCGGGGTCAGGCATTCATCTACGATCGCCTTCGCAATCGGCTCGGGACAGCGGGCGATCTCCTCCGTCAGCCGGCTCGAGCCCTCAGGCCGTCTGACCGTCTCCTCAACCAGGGCTCGCAGCCAGCCCGCCCAGTCGCCTCGCGCCCCATTGAGATACACCAGCTTCCAGCGCACCTCGGGCAGATCCGCATGATCCGCCAGCAGGCCCTGGATCTCGTTCGCAGCGTCGTCATACCGCTTGGCGGCCGTGAGCGCGTCAATGTAGAACAATCGAAGGTCGACATTGTTTCCCTGCTGAGCCACGATGGCCTGCAACGAAGTGACCGTCCGCTCGGGATGGCCGGTTTCTCGATGGAGGGCGGCCAGCAGTTCCAGGGATTCACGGCTCGCCTTACTGTCGGCGACAAACCGATCGGCGGCGGCCGCAGCCTCGTCCAGCCGCTTGGCCAGCACCAGCATGCGGATGTGAGCTGCGCGGAGCTTCCCGTCCTCCGGTGCGGCCATCGATGCCACCTTCATCGCGTCCGCAGCAGCCCCGTACTTGCCCAGCAGAGCGTAGCCGTCAGCTCGTTGCAGCGCCAGCGGCACCCGCTGGACCCGGACAATCGTCGCCAGTTCGGGATTGCTGTCGACCGCTCCGCCTAGTGCCCCCAGCTTAGTATCGAAGGCATTGAATTGGACCAGGGCTGCGGCGTAAAAGCGCTCCTCGAACAGCCGCTTGCCGAGATGAAAATGGCTAAGCGCTCGATACTCGGCATCCCCTGGAGCGGCTTCGCACTTCAGGGCCGTGCGGTAGCGGCGCAGAGCTTCCTCCCGGTTGCCCGCCTTGTCCGCCAGCCGGCCCAGGACGAAGTGCCCTACCAGATCCCCCGGCTTCAGCTCGAGGACCCGGGCCGCGTGATGGCCCGCCTTCGGGTCGTCACCGGAGAGCTGATAGCACAGTGCCAGCAGGCGATGAGCGTCGAGAATCGCGGCATGGTAACGAAGGGCTTTGCCCAACTCGCTGATCGCCTCGCTGAATCGTTGCTCCGCGAACAACCGCCGGGCTTCCTCGACATGGCGAGTTGCCTGGCGGGGCAGTTCGACATCGGGAACAGACCGGTCCTTGGGGGGCGCCGGAGGATCATCGGCGATCTGATCGAGCGACGCCTCGGCTCGCTCCACGTCAAAACCCGCCGGTCGTTCGGGAGCCGCGAAAAAACGTGTGGTCGCCGGATCGGCCCCCGCCCCGGACAACTCGGAGCAACCGCCGAGCAGAGCCGCACCCAGAAAGGCCAGGATGCCCGACCCACGATGTCGGATGAGCGGCGACGGCACTGCGATCTCACCTCCGCCCTCGCAACCGGCGGCCACCTGCCACCGATCGCTAGGGAATAACCTTGCTCAACGGATAGACGATGATCCCCGAGGCTCCGACCTTCAGGAGTTGCGGAACAAGCACTCGCTCCGCCTTGGCCTCGAGGATGGCCTCCACGGCACTGTAACGCCCGTTGGCCAGCGGCGAGACCGTCGGGGACAGCTGGGCCGGCAAGAGGGCGAGCACTTTCTCGAGGTTCTCGTTGCCCACGTTCAGCTTCAGGCCGACCTTGGCCTTCGCTTCGATGGCACTGCGCAACAGCAAGGCGAGCGAGTCCGTCTTCTCCTTCTTCCACGAGTCTGCGTACGACCGGCGATTCGCGATCAGCCGCGTGGTCGACGTGAGCACCTCGTCCAGGATCCGCAGGTTGTTCTCCCGCAGCGACGAGCCCGTTTCGGTCAGTTCGACAATGCCGTCCACTAAGCGGGCCTTGACCTCGGTGGCTCCCCAGCTGAACTCGATGCGGACCTTGACACCCTTGCTCTCGAAGTACCGCCGGGTCGCATTGACCAGCTCGGTGGCGATGATACCTCCATCAAGATCCTCGACACGCTTCACGTTCGACTCGTTGGGCACGGCCAGCACCCACCGGGCCGGGCGGGCGCTCGTCTTGGAGTACACCAGCTCACAGACCTCGTGCACGTCGCTGCCGTTCTCCTTGATCCAATCGTGACCGGTCAGGCCGACATCCAGAACGCCGTCCTCGACATAGCGGCTCATCTCCTGAGCCCGGAACATCACGCAACTCAATTCGGGATCGTCGATCGACGGGTAGTACCCCCGTGAGGAGATCTGCAGGCTGAAGCCCGCGCGGGCAAAGAGATCGACGGTGGAATCAGCAAGGCTGCCCTTGGGGATACCCACCTTCAGAATCCGCTGATCAGTCACTTGAGCTTCTCCTGGTCCATACGCATGGCCGGCCGGCCTGGCTCATCTCTTGGTTTTGGCCGTCGCGACCGCTTTCTTGGGTTTGCCTGCGGTTGATTTGACTGCTGGCTCCACCTTGCCGCGTCCCTTGGCCCCAGGATCGCGCTTACCCCCCGCTTTGGATGCAGTTTCAGATCCGGATGAGGTCTTGACCGCCGACTCGGGTCTCGAGGGCGGCTTAGAGGCTGCATCCACCTTGAACGATGGCTTGGGACTCGGCCGCGGCTTCGCAGTCGCTTTCGCCGCGGCCGCAGGCTTGGCAGCCGTTTTGGTCGCCTCGGCCTTGGGGGAACCTTTGGAGGGCTCCGGCTTGCCGGCCGGCTTGGCCGGGGTAGTCTCCGCTTTCAGCGGCGGCTGGGGCTCTGCCTTGAGAGCGAGCTGGTCGGGGGCCGGCTTGGAGGCCGGTGGGTGCATCAACGTCGGAATGGCCTCCACATCAATCCGCATGGCATGCGCGGCGACGTAGCGACTGAGCAGCAGCGCGAACATCGGGGCCTCGGCGGCAGTGATGTGCCGCTCAATGAAGGCCTGAGCCTCAACCCCGTCAACGGCCGGATCGATCATGTCCTCCTTGCGAAGAATGTAAAGCGTCAGGTCGTCAACAGGAATGGCATGTCCGCCCAAAGAGAACAGGACGACTGAAGCGGCCGCCGCCCGGGGCACGCCGTCCAGTGACTCAAGGTATTCCCGAGCTTCACGACGCCCACGCTGCTGCAAGAAGGAAAGATCCAGCGTGTCCTGCCGGCGGCGCACCGCGTTCAGGGCCTCAACGATCCGCCTCGCCTTGTCCGTCGCGTGGGGTACGCTGTCCCCGATCATCTCGGCCAACTCCAGAGCCGGTGTGACCCGAAGCTCGTTCAGATCGACCATCTGCTGGGTGATCTTCCGATAGACCGCTTGTGCCTTGGTCTCCGTACTGTCAATCGCCAGGATCCCGATCACCAACTGCTCGAGCGGATCGACGGACTCGACTGCCGCTGGCTTCCCGTACTTGCTCACCAGGTCGTGATGCAGCCGCTTGATTCGCTTGGCATACTCCTTGCCATGCTTCATGCGTCTTCTCCGCCAGACTCACCCATCATTTGCCCGTCCTTCGCCGACCCCCGGGAGGCTTCGTCTCGGCGAATCTCGGCCATGGCTTCGTCGATCAGGCGGTAGGTTTCCGCCGCCCGCTTGATCGATTCGTCCAGATGGAAACTCAGGTGGGGGCATTGCCTGATCGGCAATTCCCCGGCCAAGAGCTTCTGCACCAGACCCGCCGCGGACCTGAGTCCCTGCATGGTCCGCCGTTGGACCGCGTCGTCACCCATCACGCTCACGAATACCTTGGCATGCTCGAGATCCTGAGTCACCTCCACTCGGGTCACGCTGGTCATCGGCTCGATCCGCGGGTCGCTCAGTTTCTGCGCGATGGCTTCGCTCACCACCTGTTGGACCACGCTGGCTACCCGTTCCGGCCGAAATGACTTCATACACCTGACCCCGGTCGCGCCAAACCCATCACCTTGCCCGGCTGATAGCTAGAGCTTGCGCGCGGTCTCAATTACCTCGTAAGCCTCGATCACGTCGCCCGGCTTGACGTCGTCGAAGTCCTCAACCCGGATGCCGCACTCCATGCCCGATCGCACTTCCCGAACATCGTCCTTGAACCGGCGTAGAGACCCCACCGACCGATGCCGCCCGCGCTTCACATCATCGGCTGTTGGGACGATGATCTGCCCGTCGCGGATCACCCGCAGCTTGTGCGCTCGAGCCACGATGCCGTCGGTGACCAGGCAGCCCGCGATGACGCCGACCCGCGACACCCGGAACGTCTCGCGAACCTCGGCCTTGCCCCGGCTCTCTTCCTTGCTCTCCGTCGGCAGCAGGCCCTCCAGCGCCTTGCGGATGTCGTCGGCCACGTCATAGATGATCCGGTACAGCCGGACGGTCACGCCCTCGGCATCAGCCATCCGCTGCACGGTCGGGTCTGCGGCCACGTTGAAACCAACCACCATCGCCCCGCTCGCCGCGGCCAGCACCACATCGCTCTCGCTTACCGCACCGATCCCGGTGTGCAGGAAGGTCAGCTTGACCTCCTCGCTGGGAATCTCTTTCAACACCTTCACCAGAGCGTCAACCGAACCTTGCACGTCGGCTCGAAGGATCAGATTCAGTTCCGGAATCTGGCCGCTTTCCCGCTGCTGGAACAGGTCATCCAGCGTCTTCGGCTTCTGCAGCTGAACCAGGGCTTCCTGGCGACGCAGGTTGCCGGTCTCGGCCGCAACCGACTTGGCCCGCTGCAGAGACTCGACGCAGTAGAACGAGTCGCCCGCGTTGGGCACGGCATCCAGACCTGCCACCTCGACCGGCACGCCGGGTCCGGCTGACTTCAGGACCCGCCCGCGATCGTCGCGCAGCATCCGCACCCGACCGGCGGCGGGGCCGGAGACCAGGTAGTCCCCGCGTTTCAGCGTCCCTTCCTGAACCAGCATGCGCACCACCGGCCCCACCGCCGACTGCATCTGGGCTTCGATCACCGCTCCACGCGCCGGAACGGTCGGATCCGCCTTCAAATCCAGTAGCTCGGACAGGGTCGCCAAGTGGGCGATCAGCGCCTCGACGCCCGTCCCGGTCGTGGCCGAGGTCTTGATCACGTCCGTCTCTCCGCCCCACTCTGTCGGAGCCAGCCCCATCTCCGAAAGCTGGCCGTAAATCTTGTTGATGTCCACCCCGGGCAGATCGATCTTGTTTAGGGCAACCACGATGGCGACCTTGGCCGCCTTGGCGTGGTTGATCGCCTCGATCGTCTGGGGCATGAGACCATCGTCGGCGGCAACGACCAGCACGACCACGTCGGTCATGTGGGCGCCACGAGCCCGCATCGCGGTGAACGCCTCATGGCCCGGGGTGTCGAGGAAAGTCACCGACAGGTCACCCCGCTCGACGCGGTAAGCACCGATGTGCTGGGTGATCCCGCCCGCTTCTCCGCTGGCCACCGAAGTCCTCCGAATCGCGTCCAGCAGGCTGGTCTTGCCATGGTCCACGTGCCCCAGCATCGTCACCACCGGCGGGCGGCGCTGCAGGTTGCCACGCTCCCGGGCATCGAACTCGTCCTTAAGTCTTTCCAACTCGGTTTTCGGTTTCACCACTTCGAGTTCGACTCCAAAGTCAAGCATCACCACCTGGGCCACGTCGGTCGGAATGACGCTATTCCTGCTGATCATCAGATTGTGTTCGTTCTTCAGCTTCGGGAATAGCTGGTTCAGCCCGATGCCCGTGGCCGCGCACAGCTGGTGCACCAGGATCGGTTCAGTCACCTGGGCACGAGTCTTGCGCGGAGCAACCACGCCCGGAGCGTGGGCCGCCGCCTTCTCACGAGCCCGCCGGGCGTGAATGCCCCGGCCTGTTGCTTCCTGAAGCCTCTCCTGCCGCTCGAGCAGATCCCGGTCGTTCCATTCACGCAGGCGCTCGCCAACCTCGGCCAGCGACCCGCGCGTCCGGCGCGGGTTGGCCCGAACCTTGCTCTTACGCCCTTCGTCATCCCTCGCCGCCGTCCGGCCGTGACCCTGCCGCCCGCGACCCTCGCCCGTTTCCGCAAGATCATCGGGCGCAACCAGGGGTTCGCCGGGCCGGGCACGCGGAACAGGCCGGGGAATGACATCCGGCTTGGCAAAGCCGACGACGCGCGGACCTTTCATCTGGGCCGGCGCGGGAACGTTCTGTGGACCGGCCGGAGCAATCACCGCCGCCGGCCGAGCCGGCGGAGCGGGCTTGGCCGCCTTCGACGGATGAGCATGGGCGGGAGTCCGAGCCGCCGGGGTCGGCGCGACCACGGCCGCAGCGTCGGTGGGTGCGGCCGCAACCGTCTCGACCACCGGCGCTGCCGCCGCCACCGTGACCGGCGAGGCCACAGCCGCGAGGCTGTCCGGTTGGACGGCGGGTACCGGCTGCTCGGGGGCAATCACCGCCGGGGCCTCAGCGGCGACCGCGGGGACGACTGCCGGAGACGCCTCCGTCGGCGGCGCAACCTCGGGCACCACAACGGTCGTCTCCAGACCCGCCGGCACCGTCTCCGCTCCCTTCTCGGCTTCGACGTGTTCGCCAGCCTCCTCGCCTTTGGCCGACTTGCGGGCTCCGCCTCGGCGTCGACTTCGAACCTTGTCCAGGTCGACAGGAGCGGCCTCCTCCACCGCCGTGGCGTGCGTTCCCCCGCTGAACCACTCGCGGATCGTCTCCGCCAGTCCGGCCGAAACGGTCGACATGTGGTTCGTGATCCCATCGACCCCCTCAAGCTTGCACTTGTCGAGGATCGCCTTGCTGGTCACGCCCAGTTCCTTGCTGAGCGTATGAACGCGTAGCTTGTCAGCCAAAATCAGTCTCCTTGGCTACGCCGGCTGTTGCGAGGCACCCGTCTCCGGCGTCTGGACTCCCTCCGTCCCCAACGGCTCCGCCGGAGCTTCGGGCTTCGGCCCGTCACCGGCATCAGACGGCACGGTCGCTCCATCCACCGCACCCGCCTCCTCCGCAGCCGTGGCCGATCGGATCTCCGAGTCCGTCTCGACCCCGTCCGTCACGCTTGTCGCTGCCGATTCCGCGGCGGCCGCAGCCACTGCCGCGGCCTTCGCCGCCTCCGCCTCAGCCATCAACCGCTTGGCAGCCTCACTGCTCGTGCTGATCACCTGCTGGGCCAGTTCCTCGCTCAATCCGAGAACCTTCATCAGCGGCTCGACCCCGATCTCCTCGACATCGCCCAGCGAAATGATGCCCATGGCCATCATCTTCTCGATCTTCTCGCTGGTCATGCCTTCAAGGGAGGACAGCACCTTCTCCATGTCATCCAGGCCCTTGTTGTATTCCTTCGGAGTGAGAATATCGATGTCCCAGCCGGTCAGTCGGGCCGCCAGACGAACATTCTGGCCTCGCTTGCCGATGGCCAGGGACAGCTGGTCGTCCGGAACCACGACGGTCGCTCTCCCCAGTTCGAAGCAAAGGGCCGTCTCTTCGACCTCAGCGGGCTTGAGGGCATTGTTAATCAGGATCTGGGAGGATTCATTCCAGCGCACGATGTCAATCTTCTCTCCACCCAGCTCCACGACGATGTTCTTGATGCGGCTCCCGCGAACACCTACGCACGCGCCCACCGCGTCCACCTTCATGTCAATCGATGAGACCGCGATCTTCGTCCGATACCCGGCCTCGCGAGCCAGGGCCTTCACCTCAATGATCCGCTCGGAAACCTCCGGAACCTCAAGTTCGAACAACCGCCGGATGAAGTCCGGATGCGATCGGCTCAACACGATCTTGACCTGGTGGGGCGACTCCCGGACATCGAGGATGAGCGTGCGGATCCGCTCGCCAGGATGGTGAGTCTCACCCGGGATCTGCTCGCTCTTGGGCAAGAATCCCTCCGCACGACCCAGATTGATGATCAAAGCCCCGCCCTCATATCGCGAGACGGTGCCGGTCACGACCGTGCCCTTGCGATCCTGAAACTCGTCAAAGATGCTGCCGCGCTCAGCCTCCCGGATCTTCTGGATCATGACCTGCTTGGCGGTCTGGGCCGCGATGCGCCCCAGGTCGCGCATGTCGATCGGCTGGCCGTTGCGGGCCGCGCTGATGTCTCCGGTGAGGCGATCAATCGAGACCTTGACTTCATCGAGCTGCCCATAAGCCTTGCGGACCGCGGATTCCATCGCTTGCTCGAGGTCAAGGTAGACCTCGTCCTTCTCAATGTTCTTGTCCCGAGCAATGCTGTCAACGATTCGAACCAACTCAGCGTTCATCTGCGATCATCCTCATATTTCCAAACAAAAAAGTGGGACGCCTTCGGGACCCACTTTTCGAGCCGCCGGCCCGCGGGTTTCCCGGGACCAGCCACCAGACGTGGATGCTTCGCCGTCAACGCATCGCAGGCCTCCCGACGATCCGTTGCGACCCCACCCACAACCAACTCGACCAGTGCTGAACCCGACTAGGCCGCACTGGCGTGGTCTCCACTTCCGGTCAGGCTGACGTTCACACCTTCGTCTCCCGGCTCGAAAACATGCACCTGCTCCATGTCCAGGTACATCGGAAGTCTCATCCCGTCCCTGATCGTCCGGTCGGCATCCACTCGGCAGACGATACGGTCGTGCCGCCCGGTCTGAACATGCACGTCCATTCGATCGCCCAGCGGCTCAACCACGGTCACCGCCACGCTCAAGACATTCTCTCGCCCTGCGAATCGGCCTTCGGAACGCAGACCAATCCCCTCCGGACGCACGCCCAGCACCATCTCCCGTCCGCTGCAACCGGCCATGGCCCGGGCCAAACGGTCCGGCAAACGCAGTCTGCCGGATCCCTCGTCGAACCAAAAACCGCCGTTCTCCCCCCCCACGACACGCCCTTTCAGGAAGTTCATCGGCGGCGTGCCCACGAACCCTGCAACAAAGCGATTCACCGGCCGCTCGTAAACCTCCAGCGGACTGCCACACTGGTGAATGACGCCGTCCTTCATGACCACGATCCGGTCTCCCAGCGTCATCGCCTCTTCCTGGTCGTGGGTGACGTAGATCGTCGTCGTCCGTAGCTTGCGGTGGAGCTTCTTCAACTCCGCCCGCATCTCGATACGCAGCTTCGCATCCAGGTTGCTCAGCGGCTCGTCGAACAGAAACGCCTTCGGCGTCCGAACGATCGCCCGCCCCACCGCCACCCGCTGTCGCTGCCCGCCCGACAAGGCCTTCGGCTTTCGGTCCAGCAGGTGCTCGATGCCCAGCATCCTGGCCGCCCCCCGCACCCGCTCATCAATCTCCGCTTTGGGCACCCGCCGGAGCTTCAGGCCAAACGCCATGTTCTTGTACACCGACATGTGCGGGTACAGAGCGTAGTTTTGGAAGACCATCGCGATATCGCGATCCTTCGGCGCAACGCTGTTGACCACACGCTCACCGATCCGGATCGTGCCGTCGCTGATCTCCTCGAGACCGGCCACCATCCGGAGCGTCGTGCTCTTGCCACATCCGGACGGCCCAACCAAGACAATGAACTCTTCGTCTCGGATGGCCAGCGAAACGTTGTCCACCGCCCTGATATTCCCAGGGTAGACCTTCACAACGTTCTCTAAGACCACCTCTGCCATAGAGTTACACCTCACCCGACGGCGGATTTCACGCCGTTGGGCCCTTGAGTGTCACCGATTATAAATGCACTCCGCCACACGTCAAGCAGCCCTGGACGACCAAGGCCGCCCGACCGAGCTTTCGGGGCAGCCAATTCCCCCACCATTCCGACAGCTTAAACCAGGAGACGTGCGGATACCCAGATCGTCCGTAACTCATTGTCGTCAATAACGATACAGATCTTCCAGGGCACCCAGATGCTGCGAGAGGTGTTCACCATTTCCATGGACTCCCTCCGACCGGATTTCCTGGGTGTGTACGATCCGCAGGGTCGGCAACCCCCCGTCATCAACAAGCTGGCGCAGGGAGCGGCGATCTTCACCGAGGCGGTCTGCCACGCGCCCTTCACGACGCCGGCCATCGCCAGCCTGCTGACCGGTGTATACCCCTTCCGAACCGGCGTGCGTCTCCTCCTGGGCCAGTTGTGCAACCAGAAGATCCCCACCCTGGCCGAGTACACCCGCCGGGCAGGATTCCTCACCGCCGGGTTCCCTTCCACCCTTGTCTTGAACTCGCCAACCGGGCTCAACCGCGGATTCGATCTCTACCGGGACATCCACGACGGAACCATGACCTGCCGAGGAGGATGCTGGCAGACCTGAGACCGGCTCAACCAAGCCGTGGACCAGTTGCTGACCGACGTCGGTCGTCAGCGTGTCTTCTGCTGGCTCCACTACTTCGACCCCCATGACGATCACCTCGACAAGAACGTCCCCCTCCACCGCCTCGCACGTCGACACCCGAGCCCGCGACGCCTTATCCTGCTGGGCTACGGCCAGAACGCGATGCGTCTGATTGCGGCGGCCCACCTGTTGGGCTTCTGGGACAACTGGGATTGGCAAGCGTGGGACGATGATCCACGAGTCCAGGCCCAGGCCGAGCATGCCGGCTTGGCAACCAGCAACCCGTGGCACAACCCCAAGCACGATCCCACCGCGCCGCTCATCGTCACGCCACGGGGCGGCGCCTACCTCGAAACGCGACCCGGCCGATCAGGTTACCCCGAAGGCACGCACTGGCTCCGACTCTGCTGACGCGTCTTGTGCTCCCGCCGTCCTTGGCCCCGGCTGCGAATCCGGATACACTATGCGTTTGAGGATTCGCAGCGAGAACGAAAGACCATTGACCGATGTTTGACCGCCAGCTGATCCGTAACTTCAGTATCATCGCCCATATCGACCACGGAAAGAGCACCCTGGCCGACCGCATTCTTGTCGCGACCGGAGCCGTCGCCCAGCGCGAGATGCGCGAGCAGTTCCTCGATGATATGGAACTCGAGCGGGAGATGGGCATTACCATCAAGGCCAACCGGGCGACCGTCTTCTACGAGTGCAATGGCCAGGAGTACATGCTCAACCTGATCGACACGCCTGGCCATGTGGACTTCCACTACGAGGTCTCCCGGGCCCTGGCGGCCTGCGAAGGCGTGTTGCTGCTCGTCGACGCCACGCAAGGGGTCCAGGCTCAGACCGTAGCCAACGCCTACAAGGCCGTCGAGGCCGACCTGGAGATCATCCCGGTCATCAACAAGATCGATCTGCCCACGGCCCGGGCGGAGGACGCCGCCCTCGAGGTGGAACACGTCCTGGGCATTCCCGCCGATCGCGCGGTTTTCACCTCGGCCAAGACCGGCGTCGGACTGGACGACGTCTTCCGGGCGATCGTCGAGAAGATCCGCCCGCCGACGGCGAACCTGGATGCCCCGTTGCGAGCCTTGGTCTATGACGCCAAGCCGGACGTCCACCGAGGCGTGATCTGCCACCTCCGCATCATGGACGGCCAGATCCGGCGGGGCGACAGGGTCTTCCTCATGGCCGCCCAGCGAACCTACACGGTCATTGAGGTCGGCAAGTTCACACCCAAGCCGACCGCGGTCGATGTCCTCGCCGCCGGCGAGGTAGGCTACATGGTGGCCGGCATCAAGACGCTCAACGACGTCACCATCGGCGACACCATCACGCACGACGACCCGCGGGCCGCGGAACCCCTTCCCGGTTATCAGCCGCCTCAACGCATGGTGTTCTGCGATTTCTACCCCGGCCCGATGACCGAGGCGCCGGAACTTCGCGCCGCCCTCGAGAACCTCTGGCTCAACGACTGTTCGTTCTCGTTTGAACCCGTGCACAGCACCGCCCTGGGTTTCGGGTTCCGTTGCGGATTCCTCGGCCTGCTACACATGAAAATCATCCAGGAACGCATCGAGCGCGAGGCAAACATCGACGTGGTCCAGACCGCTCCCACCGTCAATTACCAGGTGCTGACGAGCAACGGCGAACTGCTCACCATCGACTCGCCGAGCGAGTTGCCCGATATGTCGAAGGTCGAGGAAATTCGGGAGCCAATGATCGACGCCAATCTGATCGTTCCAGCCGACGCCATCGGGGCGATTATGCAGATCGCCGAAGACCGCCGGGGAATCTACAAGAAGACCGAGTATCTCTCCACCCAGCGCGTCATGCTGACCTATCGGTTCCCGCTGGCAGAGACTATCTTCGACTTCTACGACCGACTCAAGGCCGCGACCAGGGGTTACGGCACCATGGACTACCAGCTGGCCGGCTATCACCCCGACAAGCTCGTCAAGCTCGACATTCTGGTCAATGGCACCTCGGTCGACGCGCTGTCGATCATCGTCCATCGCGACAAGGCCGAACGCCGAGGGCGGACCCTGATCAACCGACTCCGCAAGGAGATCTCCCGGCACATGTTCGACATCCCCTTGCAGGCCGCCATCGGCGGCCGGATCCTCGCCCGCGAGACCATCAAGGCCATGCGCAAGAACGTCACCGCCAAGTGCTACGGCGGCGATGTCACCCGCAAGCGGAAACTGCTTGAGAAGCAAAAGGAGGGCAAGAAGCGCATGAAAATGGTCGGCTCGGTGACCATCCCGCAGGAGGCCTTCATGGCCGTTCTGGACCCGGGAGACGATTGACCGGGCTCGAGACCGGCCGCAGCCACCGTCGGACCGCCTGCCCGTGCAACGATGCCGGCACCTCGGTTCGAGGCGTCGACCAGCACCCGGGTCGTCACGAACGTGCCCTTGCCCGCGGCTTCGTCCAGGGAATCGAGGAACGACTGCCAGTAGTCACGCTTGCCCGAGTCGCCGGTACACCAGTCGTGGACCAGGACGACCACAACCAGCCGGTTAGCCCAAGTTACTGAACAACTGCGATTTTGAAAAGATCTTCGGGTTGGCATCCGCGTTCTCCGGGCGATCAGCGGGGTTGGATGGCGTTTTCGGCGATGTAGTGGAAACCTACCCTCTTGAAGATG